>JAPLOJ010000410.1 GCA_026400795.1 Alphaproteobacteria bacterium | reverse complement strand
TGGTGAAGCGATTACTCTTGCTAGCTCAATTGCTGCCAGTGGCCAGAACATTACGAACTTGGGCACGGTGACGGCAGGTTCGACCATCAGCCTCAATGGCGTGACGGGCCAGATCAATGGGACCAATATAGCCGCAGTGGGCACCGTCAGCGGCTCCAGGGGTCACTTCGCGACCCTGGACGGGGCGACTCCTGGTGAAGCGATTACTCTTGCTAGCTCAATTGCTGCCAGTGGCCAGGACATTACGGGCGTGGACAATTTGGGCGCGGTCAGCGTCACGGCATCGGGCAATGTTGGCGCGGGCAGCGTGACGGCAGTGGGCACTGTCAGCGGCTCCAGGGGTAGCTTCACGACCCTGGGCGGGACGACTCCTGGTGGCTCAATTGCTCTTGCTAGCTCGATTATTGCCAATGGCCAGAACATTACGAACTTGGGCACGGTGACGGCAGGTTCTACCATCACGCTCAATGGCGGGACGGGCCAAATCAGTGGGACCAATATATCTGCTGGGAACAACATAGCTGCAGTGGGTACCGTGAGCGGCAACAGCGACCTTCGTGCCGGGGACAATGACATTACGGGCGCGCGCAGTGTGGGTACTCGTACCCTGACCACCACCGGCCTTGCGACGCTCAACAGCGCCGCCGTCACCAATAATGCCACCATCGGCGGTACCCTTGAAGTCACCGACGCCACCACCACGAACGGCATCACCAACACCGGCAATGTCGATACTGGTACCCTGAGCACCACCGGCGATGCCACCGTGGGCGGCAACCTTGAAGCGAGAACCCTTGCAGTCAACGGCGGCGCCACCGTCGGCGACTCCCTCGAAGTATTCGGCGCCACCACCACGTTCGGCATCGCGACCTTCGTGCCGGGGACAATGACATTACGGGCGCGCGCAGTGTGGGTACTCGTACCCTGACCACCACCGGCCTTGCGACGCTCAACAGCGCCGCCGTCACCAATAATGCCACCATCGGCGGTACCCTTGAAGTCACCGGCGCCACCACGGTGAACAACACGCTGGTCGTGGACTCGAATGGCACCGCCGCGGGCGGCAATACCCTTAGGGTCGATGGCGCGGGGGTCTCGGCCAGCGCTGCTGGTGCGACCCTCTCCGTCCATGGCAGCACTGCGCGACTGACGAACGACACTAACCACGGCATCACGGTGGGCGCGACCTCCACCACGATCAGCGGTGGCAATGGCGTGAACGCGGCCAGCCTGGCACTGGGGGCTGGCGGCGGCGCCACCCTCACCGCCAACAGCGCGGGCGCGGGGCTGACAGTGAACAACACCGGCAGCACTATCGCCATTGATGCCGGCGGTAATCGGATCGTCAATCTGGGCAATGGTACTGACGCGAGCAATGCGCTCTCGGTGGGTCAGGTCTTCCGGACCACCAACACAAGCGAGGTGCAGATCGGTCAGGGCTCCAATGCCTCTGGCACCAATTCCGTGGCGATCGGTGTTGGCGGCGCTACCAACGCTACCGGCGCCAGCGCCGTGGCCCTCGGCACAGGCTCGACAGCGGGCGGTGCGAACAGCTTTGCGGCGGTGGGTGGCACAGCCAGTGGCGCCAATGCGGTCGCGATTGGTCCCACTTCAAGGGCAACCCAGCAGAATGCCGTGGCAATCGGCCCCAGCGCCCAGGCTACGGCCAACGGCGCCGTGGCAATCGGTCAAAACAGCGCGTCAAGTGGTGTGGACGCGATTGCCATCGGTCGCGGGGCCACGGCCACCGGATCTGTGGCGGTTGGCGCCGGGGCCTTTGCGCAACAGGGCGGCGCCGCCTTCGGCGACGGCGCCCGCGCTACCGGGTCAAATGCCACGGCTCTCGGACCCTTCGCAATGGCTTCCGCTTTCAATTCAGTGGCGATTGGCGCAAATTCAGTCGCATCTACGCCTAACAGCGTGTCCTTCGGCACGCCCGGCAATGAACGGCGGCTGATGAATGTGGCGCCAGCAATTCTCCCGACCGACGCCCCGAACCTTTCGCAGGTGAAGGACCTGATCAGCGGGACGGTGTTTAATACCCAGATCCGCCCGGTTCAGGCCGAGTTACGGCGCGGTATCGCGGCCACGGCGGCGCTGCCTTCCGTATTCATGCCTTCCGTGCCAGGTCGCTCGGCTTTCGCGATGAATGGCGCAACCTTCGCCGGTGAGAATGCTATGGGTTTTTCGTACGCTTGCCGCCTAAACGTGGGTACGCCGGCGATGATTACCGCTGGATATGCTTCTGCCGGTTATAACGACCATGTCGGCCGTATCGGCTTTGCGGTGGAGTTTTAAATGCTGCACAGTCTTCGTCTGATGGTTCTGGCAGGCAGCCTCGCGGTGCCGGCCTTACCTTTTAGCCACGCCAAGGCACAGCAAGCCCCCGTCCAGACCTGGGAGGGTTTTCCAATGATGATCCTTGAGCAGGTCTTCCGCGGACCGCTCCGGGATACGGTCATTCAACGCTGGCGCGATCCGGTTAACAGCAGCATTTGCTACATGTATTTGCCAATTTCCGCCCCCTTGGTCGCTTCTCAACCCGGGAGCAATTTCGTCCAATACGGGCCAAACATCATCGGCAACATAAGCTGTGTGAACCCAACCCAGCTTGTGCAGTTGGCGCCAGCATCTGAAGCCATGAGGCCGGGCGCACCGGGACAGCCAGGCGCACTGGCACCGGCCGCCGCTCCCGTACAACAGCGCCCGCCGGCGCCTCGTTAATGTCGCCCAGCGCCTTTGGCCTGAAGGCGCTGGATCGGTTCCCGGTCACGTTGGTTCAAGGGATATGCTCTAAACCGCGCCGGCAGCGGTAACGCCGCCATCCACGATCAGCTCTGTCCCCGTCACGTGCTTCGCTTCGTTGGAAACAAGGAACAGCACCGCATGGGCAATATCCCAGCCATCGCCCATTTTGCCGAGCGGCACTTGCGCATCGCGCTTGGCGATCAGCGCGGCGGCGTCATTGCCGCCCAATTGGCGGACCAGCCGGTGTTCGACCAATGGCGTGTGCATCAGCCCCGGCACTACCGTATTGCAGCGCACACCCGCCTTGGCGTTTTCGATGGCGACTGATTTCGACAAAGCCACAATGCCGTATTTGGTCGCGCTATAGGCAACATGCGGCCGCGCCGCCTGCATGCGATAGCCGGCGATGGAGGAGATATTCACAATCGCACTCCCCGGCCGCTTCTTCAGATGCGGCAGGGCGAATTTGCAGCCTAGGAAAGCGGATTTCAGGTTGAAATCCACCTGCCGGTCCCAGACATCCTCCGGCATGGATTCCGCGCCACCGGGGTGTGAGCCGCCCACATTATTGACCATGATGTCCAACTGGCCATAGCGCGCAATGCAGGCTTCCACCGCGGCCTGGAAGCTTTCGGAATCCAGTACATCGCAAATACCCGCTGTCGCTTCCCCGCCTTCGGATTTGATGATGCCGATGGTTTCCTCCACCGCCGCCGGGTTATTGTCCAGGCCAAACACCTTGGCGCCCTGGCGCGCGAGCAGCACGGCTGTCGCCTTGCCATTGCCCCAACCGGGGCCGACCGAACCCGCGCCGGTGACGATGGCGACCTTGCCTTTGAGACTGAGCATGTGTTCCTCCGAAGTGCTTTGGTGTGAAGCATCCGCGCTTCGCGCCGCGCCGTCCAGACCCCTTGCTATGAGGGCGCGGATTTTACGCTAAGCTGATTTCATCTGAACCGGAGGACCCGTCATGGCCGTCACCTTGGTGCGCAGCCGCGCCATGATCACCAAAACCCTCTCGGACACCGCCTGGGAGGAAATCGCCGATGGCGCGCTGATCCAGGAAGATGGCATCATCACTGCAATCGGCACCTTTGATGATCTTCACCGCAAGCACCCGCATATCCCGGTGGTGGGGTCTGGGCGCGAGGTCATGCTACCGGGCTTCGTCAATGCGCATCACCATGTCGGTCTGACGCCGGTGCAATTGGGCTCCCCCGATATGCCGCTGGAGCTTTGGTTCGTCACGCGCATGGTGGCGCGCAATGTGAACCCTTACCTTGATACGCTCTATTCCGCCTTTGAGATGATCGGGTCTGGCATCACCACCGTGCAGCATTTGCATGGCTGGGCGCCGGGCAAGCTGCCCGATGTGGAAAAGCGCGCGGGCGATGTGATCCGCGCCTATGAAGATATCGGTATGCGCGTTTCCTATTGCTTTGCGCTGCGAGATCAGAACCGGCTTGTCTATCAGGCGGATCAGGATTTCGTGGCCAGCCTGCCGCCTGAATTGCGCGGGCCGATGCAGCGCTGGTTTGACCGCTTTCAATTGACGCTGGACGATAACCTCGACCTGTTCCGGAACCTCCATCGCAGCCACAACGCCAAGCGCCGCGTGCGCGTGCAATTGGCGCCGGCCAATCTGCATTGGTGTTCGGACAAGGCTTTGGCTGCGATGGCCGAATTATCGCGCAGCCATGATGCGCCGATCCATATGCATCTGGTGGAAACTGCCTATCAGAAGGAATATGCGCGCCGTCGCGGCGGCGGCACGGCAGCGGAATATCTCGATCGCTTCGGCTTGCTTGGGCCGAATATGACCCTTGGCCATGGTGTTTGGTTGAATGAGAAGGATATTGACCGGCTAGCCGAGACCGGCACCTGCATTTGCCATAATTGTTCGTCCAATTTCCGGCTACGTTCCGGCGTGGCGCCGCTCAATCGCTTTGAAGCCAAGGGCATCAATACGGCGATCGGGCTTGATGAGGCCGGCATCAATGATGACCGCGACATGCTCCAGGAATTGCGCCTGGTGCTGCGTGCCCATCGCGTGCCCGGCATGGGCGATAATGAGGTACCGGGCATGGGCCAGGTGCTGCGCATGGCAACGGTTGGTGGCGCGCGCACCACATCCTGGCGCGATAGCCTCGGCACGCTTGAAGTTGGAAAGGGGGCGGATTTGTCGCTGATTGATTGGGACAGCGTCGCCTACCCGTACCTTGATGAACTCACCCCCACCCTGGATGCTGTGGTGCAGCGCGCCAAGGCAAGCGCCGTGCGCGCTGTGATGTGCGATGGGGAAGTGATTTATCAGGAAGGCCGCTTCACCCGGGTTGACCGTGATGGCGCGCTCAAGGCGCTGCATGATGATCTTTCACGCGCCCTTTCGGATGATGAGGTGGAACGGCGCAAGCTTTCCAAAGCCCTGCTGCCCCATGCCAAGCGCTTCTATGCCGACTACATTGACCCATCCCGGCATGAGCCCTTCTACCGGCCAAGTTCCAGGGTCTGAGGGGCGGCCCTGGGTCACCCTCCCGTAACAATAGCTTGACCTTGGCTCTTGGCGGCGGAAGAGATGTAATCATGCATCTCCGCCGCCTTTTGCCGATTCTGTGCGCCCTGGTGCTGGCCGCGCCGGCTGTTGGCCAGTCGAACCTTGGCGGGACGCAGAATGTGCCGCCGCCGCGCCAGGCCGCGCCCGCCCCGGCGCCGGCCCAGCGATCAGAAGCGCGCCCGCCCGTGGTGAAGCCCCCTGCCAAGCCCCAGGCCACGCAACGCAATGCCCAAGGCCAGCAGCAGCGCCCCGCCGGGCAGCCCCAAGCGGGCCAGGGCAATCGCGCCGCCGCCGGGGCCGCCGCAGGTGTCGCTGCCGGCGCTGCTGCCGGGGCCGCCGCCACCGCGGGCGCTGCCAAACCAGCCGAGCCCACGCCCGCGCCCCCTCCGGCAGAACGTGCCCCCACCACGGGTTCCGTCACCAGCCTGCCGCTGCCGCGCTTTGCTGCGCTCCGTTCAGATGAGGTGAATATGCGAAGCGGCCCGGGCACCCGCTTTCCTATTGAATGGACCTATCAGCGCCGCGAATTGCCGGTGGAAATTGTGCGCGAATTCGAACTCTGGCGCCGCATCCGCGACCCGGAAGGCACCGAAGGCTGGGTGCATCAATCAACCCTGATGGGCCGGCGTTCCTTCATTGTGCGCGGCGCGCCGGGCACTGAGGTGATGCTCCGTCGCCGTGCTGAGGATCAGGCGCAGCCCGTGGCGCGGCTTCGCCCCGGCGTGGTGGGGCGGCTGCGCGCCTGTGAGGCCAATAACGCCTGGTGTGAGGCGCAAATCGGCGAACATCGCGGCTACATCAAGCGCGCCGATATCTGGGGCGTGGGGCCGACCGAGGAAGTCAAATAACACCCCTTTCGCGCCGTGGCTTTTCCAGATTAAGCTTTCGCCATGACCGAGGAATCACCCAACCGCGCGCTGCACGACATAGGCGGGATCGCGCGCTTCCGCTGCACCCCTGTTGAGCATGATGAGGCTCCGCCCGATGCCTTCGGCAAGAAGGTGGATGCCATTCGGCAAATCTTGGCGCAGAAAAAGATGATGACGGTGGATGAACTCCGCCGCGGCATCGAAAGCATCCCGCAGGATGAATACTTCGCGCTTGGCTATTACGAACGCTGGCTGCGGTCCATCGCGGCGCTCATGGTCGAAAAAGGCGTGATCCGGCAGGAGGATTTGGCATGAGTGCTGCGCCTGAAACTGCTGCGCCACGCTTCGCCCCCGGCGCGCAAGTGCGCGTGAAGGATGATTGGCCCGAAACCCGCGGCCCCTGCCATATCCGCACGCCCTATTATGTGCGTGGGCGGATGGGCCAGGTGGTGCGCCCGCTGGGTGCCTTCCCGAACCCGGAAGACCTTGCCTTCGCCCGCCCCGCGCCGCGCCGGCAGCTTTACCATGTGCTGTTCGAACAGCCGCCCATTTGGAATGAGGGCAAGGCCGGCGATACGGTGATGGTGGAAATCTTCGAACATTGGTTGGAGGAAGCCTGACATGG
>JAPLOJ010000036.1 GCA_026400795.1 Alphaproteobacteria bacterium | reverse complement strand
ATGGGATACCGCCGCCCCCCAGGCGGTGGTGGAAGCAGCCGGCGGACGCGTGCTGGTGTTGGAAGGCCGCGCGCCCTTGCTCTACGCCAAGCCTGGCTTTGAAAATTCTGGCTTTGTCTGCGAAGGCCTGCCGGGATGACACGCCGGCTTGGGCCGCAGGATGTCGCTGAAGCAGCGCGCTTGCTGCGCGCGGGCGAACTCGTCGCGTTCCCGACCGAGACGGTCTATGGCCTTGGCGCGGATGCGCGTAATGGCCGCGCCGTGGCGGCGGTGTTTGAAGCCAAGGGCCGCCCGCATTTCAACCCGCTGATCTGCCATTTCCCTGATGCCGAGGCCGCCTTTGCCGAGGTGATTGCCGATGACCGCGCCCGCGCTTTGGCCGCGGCGTTTTGGCCCGGGCCGCTGACACTCGTGCTGCCGCGCCGCCCGGAATGTCGGATTGATCTGCTGGCGGGGGCGGGGCTGGATACGCTGGCTGTCCGGTTGCCGGCGCATCCGCTGGCTTTGGCATTGCTGCGCGCGGCGGCGATCCCGGTGGCGGGGCCTTCGGCCAATCGCTCCGGCGCCGTCAGCCCAACCACGGCTGAGCATGTGCTGGAAGGACTAACCGGGCGCATCGCCGCCGTTTTGGATGGCGGGGCCTGCGATGTTGGCGTGGAAAGCACCGTGCTTGATGTGGCCATGGGCGGTGCCGCGCTACTTCGCCCCGGTGGCGTGCCGGTGGAAGCGATTGAGGCGGTGATCGGCCCGGTTTCCCGCCCTTTGCCCATCAGCGCCGCCGAGAAAACCCGTACGCTCCGCAGCCCAGGGATGATGCTGTCCCATTACGCGCCCAACCTGCCGGTGCGGCTGCGTGCGGTGGATGTGGCAGCGCATGAGGCGCTTTTGGCCTTTGGCCCGGCCTTGCCTGGGGCGGGGCTGGTTTGGCAGCTTTCTGAGGACGGCGATCTTCGCGAAGCCGCCGCGCGGCTTTTCGCCGGGCTGCGTTTTCTGGATGCCGAGGGCGGCCAGCGCGGCCTTACCCGGATTGCCGCCATGCCGATCCCGGAAAGCGGGCTGGGCGCCGCAATCAATGACCGTCTGGCGCGGGCGGCAGCGCCGCGCTCTTGAGCCTTTATGCAACATTTTGCACGTAAACCACTTATCCACCACAAAAAACATTTGACTGTGATTTTGGAACTTAACTAGAACATCTGCTCAGTTGCCGGTTTGTTCGCCCCGATTCGCGGGGGCTCCCGGCCAGGAGGGTTAGATGCTAACGCGCAAGCAGCACGAATTGCTGATGTTCATTGACAAGCACCTGCGTGAGACCGGTTTTTCCCCTTCCTTTGAGGAAATGAAGGAAGCGCTCAATCTGCGGTCCAAATCGGGCATCCATCGCCTGATCACCGCCTTGGAAGATCGCGGGTTTCTGCGCCGCCGCGCGCACCGCGCCCGTGCCTTGGAAGTCATGCGCCTACCCGAAGCCATGACGCCCAAGGTCAAGGAAACGGCACCGAAGCCAGAGGCGCCGAACTTCGCGCCCAATGTCATTCGCGGCAATTTCGCCAATAACCTGCCCGCGAGTGCGGCGCGTGTGGCCGCCGAAGCCGCTGCGGTGCATCTGCCGCTTTATGGCCGCATCGCCGCTGGCCTACCCATCGAAGCACTGCGCGATAATGGCGCGAGTGTCGAAGTGCCTTTGGCTTTGCTCGGCAATGGCGAACATTACGCGTTGGAAGTCGCCGGTGATTCCATGGAAGAAGCCGGGATTATGGATGGCGATACCGTCATCATCTGCCGCACCGACACGGCCGAAAACGGCACCATCGTCGTCGCCCTGGTGGATGAAAATGAAGTCACGCTGAAACGGTTGCGCCGGCGCGGCAATTCCATTGCGCTCGAGCCCGCCAATGCGCGGCATGAAACCCGCATCTTCGGCCCGGATCGCGTGCGCGTGCAGGGCAAGCTGGTGGGCTTGCTCCGCCGTTATTGAAATCGGGGCGCCGGGGTTTGAGCGGTTCCCGTTCACCTGCGTTCACGGGAACCGCTCAAAATCTTTGTTTAGTCGCCTTGGGCGCATTGGCCAGGCCCTGCACCACATCTTCGCGCCAGTGCAGCTTGCCTTCGCGCATCCAGCCCAGCATTTCGGCGCGGAATTGCGGGTAGCGCGGCCAGCCCGTGTCGCTCACGATAAAGCCCTGGATGCGGAGGCGCTTGCGCACAATGGGGCCAAGATTGGGGCCGGGCGGGGCGCCGGCGGCATCAGCGCCAGGGGCTTCATTATATTGTGCGACCATGCCGCACATCACCATGCGCCCGAAATCCTTGAAGCGCGGGAAGACAGCCGCCTGCACAGCGCCGCCCACATTCTCCCAATAGACATCAATGCCTTCCGGCACGGCTGCATCCAATTGCGCGTTGAGATCGCCGCGATGATCAAGACAGGCGTCAAAGCCCAATTCCTTCACCACGAAGTCGCATTTCTTGGCGCCACCCGCGATGCCAACAACCTTGCAGCCGCGAATCTTTGCAATCTGCCCGGCAACCTGTCCAACAGCGCCAGAGGCTGCGCTGATCACCACCGTTTCCCCCGCCTTTGGCTGGCCGATATCGGCAAGCCCGGTCCAGGCCGTCAGCCCCGGCATGCCCAGCACGCCAAGGCTTGAGGAGATCGGCGGATCGGCTTCCGGCACTTTGAACAGACGCTCCGGCCCCACCACCGAAAAGCGCTGCCAGCCAAAGCCACCCAGTACTGTTTCTCCCGGTTTGAAATCCGGATGGCGGGAAGCCACCACCACGCCGGCGGTCTGGCCTTCCATCACGGCGCCGAGGGCGACAGGCTTGGCGTAGCTTTTCACATCCGCCATGCGCCCGCGCATATAGGGATCAAGTGACAAGTACTGCGCGCGCACCAGCACTTGGCCTTCACCGGGCTCGGGCGCTGCGGTTTCGACAATGTCGAAATCCTCCGGCACCGGGGCGCCAACGGGGCGGCGCTTCAACAGGATTTGCAGATTGGTTTCGGCCATGGGGGACTCCTTATTCCGTTGTTCTGGCACGTACGGCGCGAAAGCGAAAATAGCCCGCTGACAAACGCGGCCTTCTGAAGCAGTCTCCGCCGCCTGAATTTGGAGAATAAACATGCCCCTGCCCGAAACCGAGACCCTGCAACTCGAAAGCCCTGAGCCTCATATCCAAATCGTGCGCCTCAATCGGCCAGAGGTTTCCAACGCCTTCAACACGCAAATGGGGCGCGATTTGCACACGGTTTGGTCCGCGCTGATCGCGGAGCCCGGCGATATCCGTTGCGTCATCCTGACCGCAACTGGCGGGCGTGCTTTTTGCGCGGGCGGCGACCTCAAGGAACGCAAGGGCATGACAGATGCCGCTTGGCGCCATCAGCATGAGATTTTTGAGCGTGCCTTCTGGACCATGCTGGATTGCCAAATCCCAATCATCGCCGCGGTGAATGGCCATGCCTATGCGGGCGGGCTGGAATTGGTGCTGGCGTCAGACTTTGCCTATGGCGTGACTGGAACGCGCTTTGCGCTGACAGAAGTGACCATCGGCATCATGCCCGGCGCCGGCGGTACGCAAACCCTGCCGCGCATTGTTGGCGAACGGCGTGCGAAGGAAATCATCCTGACCGGCAAGCCCTTCACCGCGGAACAGGCTTTGGAATGGGGCATTCTGAACCGCGTTTGCGCACCAGAGGAAGTTCTGCCCGCCGCACTCGAAACGGCGCGCGTGATCGCCGGCAATGCGCCGCTTTCCATCCGCCAGGCCAAGCGTTCCATGCATTTCGGCTTGCAGATGGATTTGCGCAGCGCGCTGCGTTTTGAAGTGGAATGCTACAACCAATTGGTCGGCACAGAGGACCGTCAGGAGGGCATTCTGTCCTTCAACGAAAAGCGCAAGCCGGTGTTTAAGGGAAGATGAAACTGAAAGGCCCGCGCCAGTTTCCCAGCGCGGGCCTTTCAGTTTGAAATCACTCACCCAGCGTGGATGAAATCCAGCTTTTCAGCTGACCCTTCGGCAGCGCACCCACCTTGGTGTCAAGCGGCTTGCCATCCTTGAACAGGATCATGGTGGGAATGCCGCGCACCGCATATTCATTCGGCGTCATCGGATTCT
>JAPLOJ010000340.1 GCA_026400795.1 Alphaproteobacteria bacterium | reverse complement strand
GCTTCACATGAGCCAGGACACCGCCGAACACATCCTCGCCACACGCCGCGCCAAACAGATTCTGGCGCCGCTGGGAGCCGCCGCACCTGCGACACCGGCAGAAGCCTATAAGCTGCAATTTCAGGTGGCGACAAAGCTTGGCGCAGTGCCGCCGGCCGGCTTCAAGATCGGCGCCACCACCAAGCAGATGCAGACTATCCTGGGCCTTAGCGGCCCGGCTGGTGGTTTTGTACCGAAGGAGGGGCTGCGTTCTACCCCCGCAAGCTTCCGCTTTGCCGATTTCCTGAACCCGGGCGTGGAATGCGAAGTGGGGCTGCGGCTCGGCCAGGATTTGCCCCACGGCACGCACACACGCGAAAGCGTTGCCGCCGCGGTGGCCGAGGTTTTCCCGGCGATTGAGACCGTCGAAAAACGCTATGGCGGTTTGGCAGCGCTCGGCACGCCAAGCCTGATTGCGGATCAGGTCTTCCACGCCGCGGGCGTACTTGGCGCACCCACGCCGAATTGGCGCGCGCTTGATCTGGGTGCCACTCGCGGGCGGATGACGGTGGCGGGGACCGTGAGGGGTGAGGGCGTGGGCGCCGACCTGCTCGGCCACCCGATGGAAGCGCTGGCATGGCTTGCGGGGTCTGATTGCGCCCGCGAATTCGGCGGTCTGAAGGCTGGGCAAGTGGTGTTCCTGGGTTCCGTCACGCCGCCCATCTGGCTCGATGGCCCCTGCGATGTGCTGGTGGAATTCGATACCCTGGGCAAGGTGGCCTTGAGCTTCACCTGATTGGCTGGCGCGACGCGATGGCAGAGCGCCGCGCCAAGCGCCCGCCTGGTGCATGTCCGGTTCACCTTCCTTCACCGGACACGCACGAAACATCCAGTTGATCGTATTTTCCGTGTCGCCAAGTGTACCACTTGGCTTGAAAATGCTCAGAACGGCTTCACGATCACCATAATCACAATCAGGATCAGCAGCAGCGTCGGCACCTCGTTGGCGATACGCCAGGACCGCTCGCTCCGCGTATTGCGATCTTCGGCAAAAAGCCGCCGGGCGCGGGCCAAATCCATGTGAAAGGCCGTCATACCCAAAAGCCCCAAAAGCTTGCCGTGCCACCAGCCAGCACGCCAATCCACCACGCCGGGGGTCAGGATCAACAGCAACCCAAACAGCCAAGCAGCGATCATCGCCGGGTTCATGATGGCGCGCAGCAGGCGCCGTTCCATGATCTTGAACAGGGCCACCTGCGCGGAACCAGGCGCCTGTTGTGTGTGATAGACATAAAGCCGCGGCAGGTAGAAAAGCCCTGCCATCCAGGCAAAAACGCTGATCAGATGCAGCGCCTTGGTCCAGGCATAAAAGGGGGCCAGAGCCTCAATCACCATAGGTCATTCATCCTTTCCAGCATGGACCGGCATTAAGCGCGGATGCGGCCCATCTTCCAGCCGCCAGCGCGCCAGTACCGCTTCCCGCACGCGCGCGCGCACCACCTTCCCCTGCGCATTGCGCGGCAATTCGGGCAGCGTGAGCCAAGCGCGGGGGCGTTTATGACGCGCCAATTGTTCCACCAAGGGTAGTGCCGCGGCTTCCCAGCCGGAAGCCAGGCCATCCGCAACCGCGATGATGACCTCGCCCCAGTAATCGGAAGCCAGGCCCAGCACGCAAATCGCGCGGCCCTGGCCGGCTTCTTCCAGCACCATTTCGATTTCCGCCGGGTGAACGCGATAGCCGCCGCT
>JAPLOJ010000028.1 GCA_026400795.1 Alphaproteobacteria bacterium | reverse complement strand
ATCAAATTACCCGGCAGCCATAGCCCCGCCTGGGCACGAGAACCGCCACCCTTGACCAACCCTGCATGGCGGCCGTGGGCTTCGGTCAACACCGTCACCACCGCGCCGCCTTCGCCATGCGGGCGCAGATCCAGCACCACCGCCGGGGCCTGCCATTCAATACTCATGGCGCAGCCTGTTCAGCCGGCATCCTCAAGCCCAATGGCGCGGATGCGCGCGGCTGTTTCATCCCAATCGGCCTTTTCCTTCACATTCAGGAAAAGATGCACCGGGCGTTCCAAAAGCTTTATCAGTTCCAACCGCGCGAGCCGTCCAATCTCCCGAATGCGGCTGCCCTTATCCCCGATCAGGATCGCCTTTTGCGTCGCGCGGGCGATGTAGATGGTGCAATCAATGCGCACCGACCCATCGGGCTTCTCCGTCCAGGTTTCGGTTTCAACCGAGGCATGATGCGGCACTTCCTGATGCGTCTGGCGCAGGATTTGTTCGCGCACAATCTCAGCCGCCAACATGCGGTTGGGCAAATCGGTCAGATCATCTTCCGGGAAAAGAAAAGGCCCGGGCGGCATGGTTTGCGCGAGCCGATCCAGCAATAGATCAAGCCCTTCGCCCTTTTCGGCGGAGATCATGAAGGTCTCGGCAAAAGGCAGCAGCTTGTGCAATTCCGCGGTCAGCGGCAGCAGCCTCTCGCGCGGGATCAGATCGGTCTTGTTCAACACCAACCAAATGGGCCGGCGGGTCTTGCTCAGTCTTTCGACGATGGCGCGCAAGGGCTCCGTCAGCCCAGCGCGCGCATCCACGATCAGCAGCGCCACATCCGCATCCTGCGCGCCGCCCCAGGCGGCGGCGACCATGGCGCGGTCCAGCCGCCGACGCGGTGTGAAAATGCCGGGCGTGTCCACCAACACCAATTGGCTTTCGCCACGCATCACCACGGCACGCACCCTGAAGCGCGTTGTCTGTGGCTTGGGCGAGACAATCGTCACCTTGCTGCCGGCCAGCCGGTTCACCAGCGTGGATTTGCCGGCATTGGGCGCGCCCAGAATGGCAATCAGGCCGCAACGCGTTGTCATGTTTCCAATACCTTCAACCAGGCTTCCGCGGCCGCTTGTTCGGCGGCGCGTTTGCTATCGCCTTCACCTTGCGCTTCCCGCCCCGCCGCCAGCACACTTATCACAAATCGTGGCGCATGGGCGGGGCCGCTTGATTGCACCAGCCCATAGGCTGGCAAGCCAAGCCCGCGCCCAAGGGTCCATTCCTGCAAGCGATTTTTGGCGGAGGTCGGTGGGCGCGCATCCGCATCCATCAACCCGGCGAAGCAGCGCCGCACCAAAGCGCGCGCCGGCGTGATGCCACCATCCAGATAAATCGCGCCCAGCACCGCTTCAAAAGCATCAGAAAGCAGATTACGCGGCCCCATCAGCCCCGTGGCGCGATAGCGCGCGGGCATGCGCAAATCCGCACCTAGCCCCAGTTCTTCAGCAATTTTGCAAAGCGTATCGGCGGAAACCAGCATGGAAAGCCGCTTGGCCAAATCGCCCTCGCGCTCGTCAGGAAAGCGTTCCGCCAGCCATTCGGCGATGCACAGCCCAAGCACGCGGTCGCCGACAAATTCCAACCGCTCATTGGAAAGCAAACCCTCACCGCGGCTTTCCGCATCGGTGCTATGGGTCAGCGCACGGATCAGCAATTCCGGTCGAGCAAAGTGATGGCCCAGTCGCGCTTCCAGTTCAGCACTCATGCTTTGGCTAGATGTATCATCTGACAGCGCTGAATAGCCGCGTCCAGCGAATGGCAAAGGGCCAATTCCATACCTGCCACCAGGCAGCCGAACCATCCACGGAAAAGAAGATGAACTCGGCGCGCCCGACCAGGTTTTCAATCGGGATGAAGCCCACGGCATTCATCGCGCGGCTATCCAGGCTATTGTCGCGATTATCGCCCATGGCGAAAACATGCCCAGGCGGCACGCGGAATTCCGGCGTATTGTCCAAGGGCGCATCATCGGATGCTTCCAGAATGTCATGCGCCACACCTGGCGCGCCATCAATCGCGGGCAGGAATTCGCGGAAGCGCCGCACCGTAATGCGCGGGCCATCGCCTTCCACCGTATAGGGGCCAAGCAATTCGCGGCGCACCGGCGCACCGTTCAAATACAGAATGCCGGCGCGCATCTGCACACGATCCCCGGGCAGGCCGATGATGCGCTTGATGTAATCCGTGCTGCCATCACGCGGCAGTTTGAACACCGCGACATCGCCGCGCTTGGGTGGGGAGGCAAAAATCCGGCCCTCGAAAAGATTGGGGCTGAAGGGCATGGAATGGCGCGAATAGCCATAGGAGAATTTGGACACAAAAAGATAATCCCCCACTTGCAATGAAGGGATCATGGAACCGGATGGGATATTGAAGGGCTCGAACGCGACGGTGCGAATGCCAATCGCAATCGCGGCGGCATAGACAATCGTTTTGATGCTTTCCAGCCAACCGCCGGATTTCTTCGAGGCCATGTCAATTCCAAGGATAACGCCCAACTGGCGCAACAAAACCCCGACGAGACTGCCGGGAAAGTCCAGGGCATAGCGGGGTAGCGCGCCCTGTCAAGGAAGCGGTACGGCGGTGATCACCACCATCGCTTGGGCATAGGGAAACTCATCGGTCATGGTCAGCGCAATCACCGCGCCATGCCCAGCCGGCGTAATGGCCTTCAGCCGTTCTGCAGCCCCACCAGTCAGGCGCAGCGTCGGCTGGCCGGATGGCAAATTCACCACCCCCAGATCGCGCCAAAACACGCCGGCGCGAAACCCGGTGCCGAGTGCCTTGGAAGCAGCTTCCTTCGCCGCAAAACGCTTGGCATAGGTGGCGGCGCGGATGCGTTCCGTGCGCTTTTCCGCCTTGGCACGTTCAGCCGTGGTGAAGATACGCTCCAGAAAGCTGTCCCCATGGCGTTCAATGGTGCGTTCAATGCGGCGGATATCCAGGATATCCGACCCGATGCCGATGATCATGCGCTGGCCTATCCCTTGCCGCGTTCCACCTGCGTGACGCCCGGACAGGCGCGCAGCGCCGCCAGCACCGCGGTCAGGTGTGAAATATCGCGCACTTCCACATCCACAATCACTTCACACCAATCCTCGGCCCGGTTGGCGATGCGCAGGCTATTCACCACCCCTTCCTGCCGGGCGATGGCCGTGGTCACGCCCGCAAGCGCATCCGGGCGATTTTCCGCGACCAGTTCAACCCGCGCGACATGGGTGCCCTTGGTCGCGCCATCATAATCCCAATCCACATCAATGAAGCGTTCGGGTGTGGCGGCAAAGGCCTCTAAGCCGTGGCAATCCTGCCGATGGATCGTGACCCCACGCCCGGTCGTGACAATGCCAAGAATGCGATCCCCGGGTAGAGGGTGGCAGCAGCCGGCGAAGCTGACGGCCATGCCCGTCACCAGGCCCCGCACCCCAAGCGCCGCATCGCGCTTGGCCGATGATTGGCGTTCCGCCTTGCCCGGCATCAGCGTTGGCCCGGCGCCAAGCCGCCCGCGTGGCCGGGCGAGCGGCAGCGGGTCCGCGCCCC
The DNA here is from genome assembly GCA_026400795.1 of Alphaproteobacteria bacterium. GTDB lineage: Bacteria > Pseudomonadota > Alphaproteobacteria > Acetobacterales > Acetobacteraceae > Neoroseomonas. The sequence goes on along the minus strand of JAPLOJ010000028.1, from coordinate 447 downwards.
TGGCAGCGGCGCGCAATTCCGGGACCGCCGCATTCAGCACATCGCGCGGCGAGAGGTTGTTGGTGACGACGGCCACGCACATCGCCTCAAAATCCGCCTGCTTCAGTGGCTTGAGCGCAGGTTCAGCAAGCTTTTCCGAAAAATCGAGACCCGCGGCGCGAAACGCCTTGGCGATGGCGCTGCGCCCTTCTTCGCGCTGTTCCGCGCGCTGGCGTGCGTGCGTGACACGGCGGATGCGCGCGCGCGCCTTGCCGGTGACAACAAACCGCTCCCACCCCGGATTGGGCGTGCCGCCGCGCGCGGTAATGATTTCCACTTGATCGCCATTTTCCAGCACATGGCGCAAAGGCACGATCTTGCCATTCACCTTGGCGCCAACCGTGCTGTCGCCCACCTGACTATGCACTTCATAGGCGAAATCAACCGGCGTCGCGCCGCGCGGCAATT
>JAPLOJ010000204.1 GCA_026400795.1 Alphaproteobacteria bacterium | reverse complement strand
GCCGGATGCGGTGCTGCACGGAACCCTTGTGCTGCGCGATGGGCTGATTGCAGATATTCAGCCAGGCCGCAGCCACACCGCCGGCGCGCTGGACCTTGAAGGGGATCATCTGATCCCCGGCATTGTTGATGTGCATACCGATAATCTGGAACGCCAGGTGCTGCCACGCGCCAATGCGCGCTGGCCATCGCGTTCCGCCATGATTGCGCATGATGCCCAATGTGTCTCCGCCGGTGTCACCACCATTCTGGATGCGCTTTGCCTGGGTGATCTTGGCTTTGATACGGAACGCGGCCAGACATTTCTGGATGGTGTGCGCGATCTGGATGAGCTTGCCGATATGGGCGCGCTTAAGGGCGAACATTTCCTGCATCTGCGTTGCGAATTGCCTGCGCGCGACATGCCGCCTGCGCTGGACCCAGTGGCGGACCATCCGCGTGTGGTGATGGTGAGCCTGATGGATCACTCCCCAGGTGTTGGGCAATATCGTGACCTGGCGCGGTATGCTGTGATGCGCAAACGCCAGACGCAATGGAATGACGCGCAGGTGCAGGCGCGGATTGACGGCCTGCTGGCGCAACGTGCGGAGCTGCGTGAGAAGCAGCGCAGCTGGCTGCTGGATCGCATTCGCCATCGCAACCTACCGCTGGCATCGCATGATGATGACACGCCTTCCGAAATCGCACGAAATTTGGCTGACGGCATCACGATTTCCGAATTTCCCGTGACTATGGAAGCAGCGCGCGCAGCCTATAACCTCAAGGTTGAGGTGATTGCCGGCGCGCCCAATATTGTGCGTGGTGGCAGCCATTCCGGCAATGTCGCCGCGGCTGATCTGGTGCGCGAAGGCTTGGCGCAAGCTTTCGCTTCGGATTACGTGCCCGCTTCCATGCTGGAAGCCGCCTGGCGCGCGGTGGAAGCCGGCGGGATCACGCTGCCGCAGGCGATTGCGATGGTGACGGATACGCCGGCGCGGATGGCAAGGCTTGCTGATCGCGGGCGACTCACACCGGGGCTCAAAGCTGATCTGGTACGCGTGCGCAGCATTGGCGATATGCCGCTGGTGCGCGGCGTTTGGCGCACAGGGGAACGGATTGCGTGATCCCCTATCGCATTGCGCTTTACTATGCGCCGGGAACTGACGATCCCCTGCATCAGCGCGCTTCTGCCTGGCTTGGACGCGATGCTGTCAGTGCCGCGGAAATACCCCAGCCAGCCATTGCTGGTGTTGATGTCGCGGAGGTCACCGCCGATGCGCGCGGCTATGGGTTTCACGCCACGCTGAAGCCGCCCTTTCGTGTGGGCGGGGATATGCAGGCAGCACTGCAAGCCGCGCGGGATTTCGCCGCGCGCACCACAGCCTTTGCCCTGCCTCCGTTTCAAATCACTGATCTGGATGGCTTCCTTGCGTTGCGTGAGGCCGGGCCCTGCCCTCCCCTGCAAGCGCTTGCAGATGGCGCGGTCACGGCGCTTGATCCGCATCGTGCGCCGGCGACCGAGGCCGAGATTGCGCGCCGCAAACCGGAAAAGCTTAGCCCACGCCAGCGCGAATACCTTGAAGCCTGGGGTTACCCTTACGTCTTCGCCGAATGGCGCTTTCACATGGCACTGACGCGGCGCCTGACGCCCGCCGAAAAAGTCATCATCCTGCCAGCCGTCACCGATGCGCTTGGGGATACGCCCGCCATAAGCCGCACCGTCACGGATATCTGCATCTTCGCCCAAGCCGCGCCGGGTGCGCCATTCACGATCCTTGAGCGTCTGAAGCTGCGCGGTTGAGCGCGGCGAGCACGCGCGCCACACCCTCCGCCACATCGGCGTCGTTCATCACACGCTCGACATCCAACCCATCCGGCAGCACCACATCTCGCGCTAAGCGTGCGGCGATATCTGCGGTAGTTTCGCGGCCACGCGCGGCAAGGCGTGCGGCGAGAACCTCCATCGGGGCAGTGATGTTCAGCACGCGCAAACGGTAGCGCGCGCCAGCTTCCAGCAGGACAGCGCGGGAGAGATTGGCAATCACCACGCGCCGCGCTGAGATATCTTCTTCAATGTCGCGCGGGATGCCGTAATGCAGCCCATGTGCTTCCCACGAAAGCGCGAAGCCACCGGCCGCGCGCCGCGCCGCAAAATCCGCTTCGCTCAGCGCTTCATGATCCTCGCCACCTGCCTCGGCGGGGCGCGTGATGGCGCGGCGCACAAAGCGAAAACGGGCATCATGCGCGATTGCGGCGCGCGCGCCGGCCATCAGCGTATCCTTGCCCGCACCGGAAGGCCCCACAACTGCAATCAGCATCCACTCATCCTGCCCATAGCCAGTCTTGTTGCGCGTGATAGTATCGCAACCACAGGCAAAAGGCAGCACCGTCATGGAAGAATCACAGAACGCGCTTCACCCGCTCAAGGCCAAGATGCAGTCGGGCCAGGCAGTGCTTGGGCTGTCGCTGCGGATGATCCGCAGCCCGGATGCGGCGCGGCTCGCGCGTACCACCGGCCATGATTTCTTGTTCATTGATGTGCAGCACGCCATCTTCAATCCGGAAAGTATTTTCGCCATTGCGCAAACCGCGCTTGCCATTGGCATCGCGCCCTTGGTGCGGGTGCGCAGCATTGATGATCCGGATGTGCCCGTGCTGCTTGATAATGGCGTCACCGGCATTGTCTTTCCGGATGTGAATACGCCGGATCAGGCAAAGCGCGCCGTGGATCGCTGCCGTTTTCCACCCATCGGGCGGCGGTCAGTCGCGGGTGGTTATGTCCATTTTGATTATCGCGCCAAGCCAGTAGCGAAGGCGACGGCTACTTTGGAAGCGCATACACTTGTTGTCTGCATGGTGGAAACGGCTGAGGGTTTGGCCAATCTTGAAGCCATCGCTGCCGTGCCAGGCGTGGATGTTGTGCATATTGGGGCGAATGATCTGCTGGTCTCACTCGGCAAGGCCGGGCAATTCGATGATCCCATTGTGGTTGAAGCGATGGACCGCGCCATTGCCGCCACCGCGCCGCATGGCGGCTTTGCGGGATGTGGCGGCAATCGCGATGTGCCGCGCCAAGCGGCATCCATCAAGCGCGGCGTGCGGTTTCTGACAACGCAGACGGATATTGGCTTCCTCACCGCCGCCGCTTCACAATGGACAGCGGGGTTGCAAGCAGCGCTGAAAGCGTGAGCCCCGCTTAAACCACCGGCTTACGGCGCAATTCTGGTTCCATCAATTGCGTGAAGACATCGGCGCCAATACGCTCCAAGGCGCCGTCATCCAAAGCGGTGCGCGGGTCTTCGGCATTGCGCAGATGCTTGTATTCGTCGCGAAACGCCCAGCCCGCCGCGCGTGCCAGCAGATGCACCCAATTCATCACGCTGATGTCTCGGCCACGTTCCAGCGCCACGGCTTCGCGATGGCAGGAATGGAAAATGGTGCAAAGCGTATCCGCTCGATGCCGCGCCATGGCCGCAAGATTGGCCTGATGCGCCGCTGCCAAAGCGCCTGGCACGCCCGCCAAGGCGGAACACATATGTCCGGGCAGCGCCTCATCCTCCTCCACCAATTCAAGCCCAGGGATCAGGCGCAGCAGGTTTGACACCAGATCATTCACAGCCACACGCGGCTGAAACCCGGCATGGCGATGCAGCAGAACCCGCGCGGGTACTGGCTTCACAAGTAATTGCTGCAAGGCAGCGCGGCGGTCCCACAGCACTTCCGTCACATGCGCCGCCTCAAATTGCGCGGGCGTTTCCGGCACCATCATATCGGCCATGTTCATGTGGCAGGAAGGGCACCAGGTGATCACCTTATCGCGCCCTGTCGCGTTGAAGGCCGAGATGGTGCGGCGGCCCATTGCTTCCGTGATGCGCGCATTCTGTTCGGTTGGTGAGCCACAGCAATGTGAAGG
>JAPLOJ010000381.1 GCA_026400795.1 Alphaproteobacteria bacterium | reverse complement strand
GCGGATCGGGTCAATCGGTGGATTCGTAACCTGCGCGAAATTCTGCTTGAAGTAATGGAACAGCAGCTTGGATTTATTGGACAGCACCGCCAGCGGCGTATCGGTCCCCATGGAACCGATCGGGTCATCCCCATCACGCCCCATGGGTTCCAGGAAGAAATTGAGGTCTTCCTGTGTATAGCCAAACGCCTGCTGATCACGCAGCAAGCCCTTCGCGTCCTGTGTGCGCTCCATCGGCATTTCCGCCGGCACGCCGGGCAGTTCTTCCAGCTTGAACTGCGTGTTCTTCAGCCATTCGGCATAGGGGTGTTCGCTGGCCAGCTTCTGCTTGATTTCGGCATCATCAATGATGCGCCCGGCATCCAGATCAATCAGCAGCATGCGCCCTGGTTGCAGGCGCCATTTGTGGCGAATGCTTTCCTCGGGGATTGGCAAAACACCCACTTCGGATGCCAACACCACCTTGTCATCATTGGTGATGATGTAGCGCGCGGGGCGCAGGCCGTTGCGGTCCAGCGTCGCGCCAATCTGGCGGCCATCGGTGAAGGCAATCGCCGCCGGCCCATCCCAGGGTTCCATCAGCGCCGCGTGGTATTCATAGAAGGCGCGCCGATCCGCATCCATCAGCGGATTACCCGCCCAGGCTTCCGGGATCAGCATCATCATCGCATGCGAAAGCGAATAACCGCCCGCGACCAGGATTTCCAAGGCGTTATCAATGCAGGCGGTGTCAGATTGGCCATGCGGAATCAGCGGCCACATCTTGTCCAAATCCGGCCCCAACAAGGGTGAGGACATGGAACCGCGCCGGGCATACATCCAATTCACATTGCCGCGCACGGTATTGATTTCGCCGTTATGCGCCAGGAAGCGATAGGGATGCGCCAGCTTCCAGGATGGGAAGGTATTGGTCGAAAAACGCTGATGCACCAAGGCAAGCGCGCTTTCCGTCAGCGGATTGCGCAGATCATCATAGAAGCTGCCAACCTGCCCCGCGAGCAATAGCCCCTTATAGACCACAGTGCGCGTGGAGAAGGACGGCATGTACAAATCAGCATCCGCCGGCAGCCCCTTGGCAGTGGCCAATTCGCGGAACTTATTAAGCGCCTGCTTGCGGATGGTGAGAATCTTACGCTCAAACGCGTCCTGATCCTTGATGCTGTCGCTGGCGGCGATGATTGCCTGGCGGATCACCGGCATGCTGGCGATCACGGCCTTGCCCAGGCCATCCAAAGTGGTCGGCACTTCGCGCCAGCCGAGCAGCGTCTGCCGCTCAGCGGTCACATAGCCTTCAATGCTTTGGATCGCGACCGCCCGGGAAGCCTCATCCCGCGGCAGAAAGCACATGGCAACCGCATAGCGGCCAGGCGCGGGCAGGGTTTTGCCCTGGCTTTCGGCCCAATGGCGGAGCAGCTTGTCGGGCATCTGGATCAGGCAGCCCGCGCCATCACCCATCAGCGGGTCAGCGCCCACCGCGCCGCGATGGTCCAGATTGACCAGGATTTGCAGGCCTTGGCGGATGATATCGCTCGACTTTCGGCCCTTGATATCCGCAATGAAGCCGACGCCGCAGGCGTCATGCTCGTTCCGGGGATCGTAAAGACCTTGCTTTTCGGGCAGTCCCATATCTTTCGCTCTGCGATGCTCCGCCGGGGTCAATACCCCTGGCCAGCCCCTTTATATGGGGCGAGGGGCGTCTTTAATTCAGAGTTGCGCTTTGCGCCAGCATGGCTTTGGGGATTTTCCTGTGCCCTGCGCGGGCGGGACCTTTTCCCTTGACGCCGCCCGCTTCGGGACGGAAAGCTTCCCTCATGGACAAGATCACCGCCGCCCTTCGGGCAAATCGCATCGTGCGCGCCGCCATGCGCCATTGCGCGCTGGCCGGCTGGGCGCCGGTGGCGCAAATGCCGCTGCCTGATAGCCGCCGGCCCGATATCATCGCGCTGACCGATAATGGCAGCTTCGTCGCCATAGAAGTGAAATCCACCGCCGAGGATTTCCTCGCGGACGAAAAATGGCAGGATTATCGGGATTGGTGCGACCAGCTCTATTTCGCCGTGGACATGGATTTCCCACGAGAAATCCTGCCGGAAGATGTCGGGCTATTGGTGACGGATAGGCTGGAAGTGGCCGTGATCCGCGACGCACCGTTGATGCGGCTTTCACCACCCCGCCGCCGCGCGCTTCTGCACCGCTTCGCCGTGCTGGCCGCCGGCCGCCTGGCCGCCCTGCAAGACCCGGATTCAGCGCGGGAAGTGAATGCCGCGCTCAAGCTGGAATAAGCTTTTTTAGCCCTTCATCCGCGCAACCGTCGCGGTGGTGCTATTGCCTGGCAGCAATTCGGCCAGCCGCACCTGCCCGCCATAGCCCTGCACGATCTCGGCCCCCACCACGGTATCTACGGTGTAGTCGGCGCCCTTCACCAGCACTTCGGGCTGAAACAGCCGGATCAATTCAAGCGGCGTTTCTTCATCGAAAACCGTGACGCAATCCACCGTCGCCAAGGAAGCCAATACGGCAGCGCGCGCGGCTTCATTCTGAATGGGCCGTGCCGGGCCCTTCAGGCGCTTCACACTGTCATCACTGTTCAGGCCAACCACCAAGCGGTCACACCAGGACCGCGATTGTTCCAGCAAATGCACATGGCCCGGGTGCAAAAGATCAAAGCAGCCATTGGTGAAACCCACGCGCCAGCCGCGTCGGCGCCAGCGTTCCACCTGTTCTAACGCAGCAGAACGAGACATCACCTTCCGCAGCGCACCGCGTTCCGGGCCAAGCGCTTCCAGGATTTCCTCTTCCCGCGTGACGGCGGTGCCAACCTTACCGACAGCAATGCCGGCGGCGATATTCGCCAGTCGCACGGCAACGGCCAGCGGCAGCTTGGCGCCAAGCCCGGCAGCGATGGTGGCCACCACCGTATCCCCCGCGCCAGAGACATCCTGCACTTCGGCGGCTTCCGCCGGGAAATGATGCAGCTTGTCGCCTTCCAAAAGCGTCATGCCATCTTCGCTGCGCGTCACCAGCACGGCGCCAAAGCCATGCGCATCGCGCAGCGCGCGCAGGGCAGCGACGATGCTTTCTTCCGTATCCACAGGCATGCCGGTGGCTTCCGCCAACTCCGCCCGGTTCGGCGTCACCAAATCAGCGCCGGCATAGCGGCTGTAATCGCGCCCCTTGGGGTCCACCACCACGCGCCGACCGGCGGACCGCGCCGCCTGGATCAGCCGCGCGGCCGTATCGCCGGCCAGCACGCCCTTGCCGTAATCGGACAGCACCATCACCGTGGTGGCGGCAGCAGCATCACCGGCAATGCGAACCAGCCTATCCGCAAGCCGCTGCTGGATGGGCGCCACTTCCTCATGATCCGCGCGCAGCATGTGCTGGCCATTGGCCAGAAAGCGCGTCTTCGTCGTGGTGGCGCGCCCGGTTTGCACCAGCAACCAGGGCTCGACCCCCGGCTGCCCGCCGATCAGCCCGGTCAGGTCACTGCCGGCCTGGTCATCGCCCACCACGGAAACAAAGGCCACCGCCGCGCCAAGCGCAGTCAGGTTGCGCACCACATTCCCGGCACCGCCCGGCATCGCAATTTCGCGCTCCACGGTCAGCACCGGCACCGGCGCTTCCGGGCTGATGCGTTGCGCCCGGCCATAAACATAGCGGTCCAGCATGGCATCGCCCACCACCAGCGCCGAAGCGTGGCGAAGCTGCCGCGCCGCGGCCATCAATTCAGCGACAGAGATTTCAGCCAATGGCCGGTCCATGCGGGGCGCCCCTTTGCAACAATTGCGTAACCCAAGCGCCGGGTCGGGCGCAAGCGGTGCCGCGGAAACTCACGCCCCCGCCATGGTCAGCCCCTCAATCCGCAAGGTCGGGCAATCCGTCCCGCGACGGAACACCAGATGATTGGCGGCGGTCAGGTTCAGGAGGATCTGCTTCAGATTGCCGGCGATGGCGATTTCACTCACCGCTTCCGCCAGCACGCCGTCCCGGAACATGAAGCCGGCGGCGCCAAGCGTGTCTTCGTCTGATCTGTGTGACCTATGTAAATACTATAAATTTAATTGGTGGTACAGTTAAGATTATTTCCCATATAGAAGCAATTTGTTTGCCTTGGTCGATTAAGGCTATTCAATATTTGCTGCTGCTGGAATGATTGCTGTAGTTGAATTTCCTGCTGGCGCTGCGCAGCCCAGGCCGCTTCGCGTTGCCGGGCTTCGGCTTGGGCCGCAGCGTCTCGCTGAGCTTGGAGCCTTTGATTGGCCTCGGCCCACCGCAAATCCATCTCGCCGCGTTCCTTCATTATTCTTTCGGCGGCGGTTCCCCACGAAATCTCCCGCTTCATAAGCGCTGCATAAGTAGCGTCTAGACGCGAATAAAGGTCTTGCTGTAGCGCGATATGCATTGGAGAGACGAAACGCAAAGCCTCCATAAAATGTTGGCGACACGCAATATTTTTATCGTGCCATGCGGACAAACTACGCAGGTCTGCTTGCGAAGGTAAAGCTCGATTCGATAACTGAGACATCGTCGCGGGTTCACGCGGACGGATTGGAAGTCGTCCTGAGATGAAAGTTCCTTCCGGGCTAGGAGCCTGTCTGATAATGGCCGCCGGCCTTTTTGCAGATTGAGACTAGCCAGGTTTCTGGTGCATGCCCCCCTTTGTTTATCCTGTTGCCTTGTAGAGCTTGAGGATGTTGTGGGCGGTGCAGATCATGGCCCATT
>JAPLOJ010000447.1 GCA_026400795.1 Alphaproteobacteria bacterium | reverse complement strand
GGCGGAATGACCGGGTTTCGCTCTCAGCCCCCGCGATGCGGAGCGTGGTAGACGCGCTGCAATCGCGGCTGGATGAACGGCGCGAACTTTCGCGTTATGTCACCGGCTTACTGATTTTCCTGGGCCTGCTTGGTACTTTCTGGGGGCTGTTGCTGACCATTGCGTCCATTGCGGATGTGATCGGGGGCATGTCGGTCGGCTCCGGCGATTTGAATGTGTTGTTTGAGCAGTTGAAGACCGGGCTTGCGAAGCCCTTGCAGGGGATGGGCACGGCGTTTTCCGCCTCCATGCTTGGCCTTGCCGGCGCGCTGGTGGTGGGATTTTTGGACCTGACGGCGGGGCAGGCGCAGAACCGCTTCTTCAATGATCTTGAAGAATGGCTGGCCGGGCTGACGCGGCTTTCTTCCGGCATTCTGGGTCAGGAGGGTGAGGGCAGCGTGCCCGCCTATGTCCAGGCATTGCTTGAGCAGACCGCGGAAAATCTCGAAACCCTGCAATCCACCATCGCGCGTGGCGAGGATGGGCGTGCCGCCACATCCCAGGCGCTGATGACGCTGACCGAACGCATGACAGTTCTGACCGAACAGATGCGTGCCAATAACACGCTGATGCGCCGCATTGCCGATGCGCAGGATGGGCTGGCGCCTGCCATGACAAGGCTCGCGGAAAGCCAGGCGGATCGGAGTGAGACAGAAGCGATGCGCGGGCATTTGCGCAATCTGGAAATCTATATGGCGCGTCTGGTTGAAGAAGCGGGGCAGGGCCGCGCGCAATCCACCAATGACATCCGCAATGAGATCAAGATCCTGACCCGCACCATTGCCGCCATCGCGGAGGAACAGCCGCGGTGATGTGTAGAGAGCACTAAGCGAATATGGCGGGGTCTTCCGAAAGGCGGCGCGGGCGCGGCGGTAATCTGGATGTCTGGCCAGGCTATGTGGATGCGCTGTCCACCCTGCTGATGGTCATCATTTTCGTGCTGCTCGTTTTCGTGCTGGCGCAGGGCTTTCTTTCGGTGGCGCTCAGTTCACGCGAAAAGGCGATGGATCAGCTCAATCTCCGTGTTGCTGAATTGGCGGAATTGCTTTCGCTGGAAGCCGCACAAGGGGAACAATTGCGCCAGCAGCTTGGCCGGCTGGGCGATGATTTGCGCGGCACGGCAGCAGCGCGGGATGCGGCCATGCAATCCCTGGCGTTGCTCCGCGAAGAACGTGAAAGGCTGGCCGGCGAACGCGATGGGCTGCGCGGGGAACGCGATAGGCTGGGCGCGCGGCTTTCGGATTTGGAATTGGCAGCGCGCAGTGCCGCGGACCGCGCAGGCGCCATGGAACGGCAAATGGCCGAGGCGCTTTCGCGCGCTGAACGCACGGGCGGCGATGCCGCGCGGCTGCAACGGGATTTGCGCGGCAGTCAGACGGAATTGGCCGCGGCCCAAGCTGCGCTGGATGCACTAAGGCGCGAAGCACAGACTTTGGATCGGCAAGTGCGGGTGGAACGTGAAACCGTCACGCAGCGGCTTTCCGAAATGGCGCGGCTTTCCGAACAGATCAGGGCGCTGACGGCGCTGCGCGATGAATTGGAACGCCGCGCCGCGCAGGAACAACGCGGGCGCGAACGGGCGGAAGCAGAATCAGGCGAACGCGCGCGCTTGGCAGAAAGTGCTGCCGCGCAAGTGGCACTACTGACGCGCCAAACCGAAGCGCTGCGCGCGGAATTGGCCAGGCTGTCACGCGCGCTTGATCTGGCGGAAGCGGAAGGGCGGGATCGCAATGCGCAAATCGCGCTGCTCGGCCAGCGCCTGAATGCGGCACTCGCGGCGCGGGTTGAGGAATTGCAGCGCTATCGCAGTGATTTCTTTGGCAGGCTCCGCGATGTTCTGGGCGAAAGGCCGGAAGTGCGCATCGTGGGGGACCGCTTTGTCTTCCAGGGTGAGGTGCTTTTTGCCCCGGGCAGTGCGGAATTGTCGGACGCCGGGCTCAGGCAATTGCGCGATTTGGCAGGGGTGCTTTCCGAGGTGACGCCTCTGATCCCCGCTGATGTTGCCTGGGTGATGCGCGTGGATGGCCATGCGGATCGCACACCTATTCGCAGCGCGCGATTTGCCAGCAATTGGGAATTGGCCGCAGCACGCGCCATTGCGGTCGCGCAAATCCTGATCGCGGAAGGCCTGCCCGCCAATCGCGTGGCGGCCACCAGCTTTGGCGATGCGCAGCCGATTGATGCGGGCGATTCACCCCAAGCCTTGGCGCGCAATCGGCGCATTGAATTGCGGCTGACGGATCGTTGAAGGCGCGACGCCTTCGCCCGGCCTTCAGTAAAGATTAGCCTTCATCCGCGCCGGGGCCGCTAAGTCATAGGCCGCCGCATCAACCGCGCCCTTCTTATGGGCGGAGATCAATTGCCCCATGCTCGGCGCCTCGGCCGGGCGTGCCTGCCCGCCCCATAAGGCCGATCGCATCAGTGATTTCGGGCATTGGATGAAAATTTCGCGGATTTTGATGATCAGTACCGTGGCCGGTTCCTTGCCCTGCGCCACTGACTGCGCGCGTAATGCCGGATCGGTTGAAATCGTGGCTGTGCCATGCAGCCGCAGCGTTTCATTCACGCCAGGGATCAGGAACAGCAGCGATACCTGGTTGTCTTCCAGAATATCGCGCAGCCCATCAAGCCGGTTATTGCCCTTGCGATCAGGCAGCATGACGTGGTGGTCATCCAGCGCCTGGACAAAGCCAGGCGCATCGCCGCGCGGCGTGATGTGGTTCCCCCGCGAACCCTGCGTGCCCAGCAGCACAAAGGGGCACGCGGCAATGAAGGCGCGTGTTGGCGCATCCAGCCTATCGGTGGATTTATTCGCGGCGGTTTCCAGCACCTGATCATACAGGGCCTCAAGAGCCGCGACGGTCGTGATGGCGTATTGTTCCATGGGGGTACGGTCGCAAAAACCCGCGCCGGGAGCAAGACATGGGCAGTAGCGCCCCTGGGCCGGGTACGCCTAAGCTGCCCTTCCAACCCTTGAAGGAGCCGCCGGCATGATCATTGACCTCCGCATCTATACCTGCCTGCCCAATAAGGTCGCTGACTTTGTCGCGCTTTATGAAAAGGAAGGCTGGGAGATCCAGAAAAAGCATCTGGGCCGCTGCTATGGCTGGTTCACGACCATCGAAGGTGAGCTCAATACCATTGTCCATATGTGGGCCTATGATGATCAGGCGGATCGTGAACGTCGCCGCAGCGCCATGGCGGCTGACCCCGCCTGGGCGGCCTACCTCAAGAAAGTCGCTGAGACGGGCGCGCTGGTGCAGATGCAAAATCGCATCGTCAAGCCGACCGCCTTCTTCGAAGCCTTCCAAGCCGCGCAGAAGGGCTGAAGCCGATGGCCGGGCCGGCAGTACCGATCGAGGTTGATCCCGAAACCGGGATCTGGCGCACCGATGGGCTGCCGATGATCTATCTGCCGCGCCACTTTCTGGTGAATATCCAGAAAAGTGTGGAGGAAGCGATCGGCGCTGATCGCTTCCGCGGCATCATGTATGGCTCGGCTGATCTTTCCGCGCTGCAATGGTGCCGCGCGGAAGGCAAGACACATGGGCTGACACCCGTTGAGACCTTTCGCCACTATCTCAAGCGCCTTTCGCAGCGCGGCTATGGATTGTTTGAAATCACGGCTTTGGATGAGGCTGCCGGCACCGCCGCAGTCACGGTGCGCCATTCGGCCTATGCGCTGGCTTATGGGCAGGTGGGACGCCCGGTCTGCTATATGTTCGAAGGCAGTTTTGGCGGGGCCATGCGGTATGTGATGGAACAGGCAGGGCGGGCGGGCGAACCCGCCTGCCGGGAAGTCGCCTGCGCCGCCCATGGCGCCAGCGAATGCCGTTTTGAATTGCGCTGCGATCCGGTGTGACAGACCAAATGCTAGACGATCCGCGCCTCAAACGGCGGCTGCAAATCCGGCGCGTCGAATTCCACCACCCAAAGGTCGGGATCACGCTGCACCTGGCGCTCGACATAGCCATCAGCCGTTTCCTGATCCACCGCGCCAGGGCCGGTGGCGCGCAGCCAGGCTGGCCGGCCCTCGGCATCACGGATTTGGGAGAGCACCTGCACCCCCGCCCGCCCGTGCAGCACGCATAGGATGCCGCCGCTATCGGGGTCCCCCTTGCGCAGCACGGCGGCGGCCCGCCCGGCGATATCGGAAAGCCGGATCGCCATGGAAACCCAAATGCCGGCCTTTATTTTCGCGTCCATGAACCTGCTTCTGCCACTTCTTGCCCCTTGCCGGAAGCCGCGCGGCGCGCCATTCAGGCGCCGGTAAAGAGGTACTGATCATGGCCGACCGGAAATTGACCGAAGCGCAACGCGCCTATGAAGCCAAACGCGCCGCCAAGGCAGGCATGAGCCTGGAAAAATGGCTGACGCAGAAGGAAAAGCGCGCCGCCGCCGAAGCCAAGGCCGTGGCTGAGGCCACCAAGCCGCCCGCTGAGCCGAAGAAGCCAGGCTTCCTGGGCCGCTTGCTCGAAAAGGCACAAAAGCCGCTCTGAAGGCGCGCGTGGGGTTGGATAGCACCGCGCCCAGCCCTAAGCTTCCGGCCGGAACGGTATCGAACGCACGCATGAGCAAGATCATCTGGCGCGCCGGGGATGGCAGCGCGGAACTTCACCCGGCGCTTTCGCCGCTGGCCACTGCGGCGCGCGTGGCTGAAACCCCCTGCGGCGGTGGCAGCATGGTTTGGCGTGTTTGGGGGGAAGGCACGCCCCTGGTGCTGCTGCATGGCGGTTCTGGTTCCTGGCGCCATTGGGCGCGCAATATCGGCCCGCTTGGCGCCGGGCGCATGGTGATCACGCCCGATTTGCCCGGGCTTGGCGATAGCGCCATGCCGGAAGGTGTCTCCACACCCGAGGGGGTGGCGGAGATTCTGGCGCGCGGGTTGGATCGCATCCTGCCCGCTGGCAGCCGCTATGATCTGGCGGGGTTTTCCTTTGGCGCACTCTGTTCCGGACATCTTGCTGCGCTTGATCAGGACAGGGTCAGAAGCCTGACCATCATCGGCGCCGGCGCGCTTGGCTTTCAGCGCAGCCCAACGCAATTGGTGAAGGTGCGCGCGCTGGCCGGCGATGAACGGGTCGCTTCGCATCGGCATAATCTGGCTGAATTGATGTTCGCCGATGCCAGTAAGGTTGATGATGTGGCGTTGGCCATTCAGGAAGCCTCCACACGCGGCGCGCGCTTCAAAAGCCGCGGCTTTGCCAGCACGGATTCGCTGAAACAGGCGCTGCTGCGCGGGCGCGGGCAGCTCAATGCCATTTACGGCGAATGGGATGCGATTGTGCGGCCCAATGTGCAATGGCGGCTTGATCTTGTGCATGGGCTGCGCCCTGGTGCGCGCGCGCATGCCATTCCTGATGCCGGCCATTGGGTGGCCTATGAGGCGGCGGAGGAATTCAACGCAACGCTGCTGCGTTTTTTGACAGAACAGTCATGAACCAAGGCGCTGCGGCACCTCGCAATGCGGTGCTGCGCGGCATGGGGTTCATTGCTGTATCGGGCCTGTTGTTCACGTTGCTGAATACCATCATGCGGCAGCTTACGCATGAACTTGACCCCTTACAGGTGCAATTCCTGCGCTACCTGATGGGCATTGTGGTGATGCTGCCCTTCATGCTGCGGAGCGGCTTGATGGCCTGGATGCCGCATAATCTGCGCGGGCAGATCTGGCGCGGCTTGGTGCATACGCTTGGACTCATGCTTTGGTTCATTGCCTTACCGAATGTGGCGATGGCCGATATGACTGCCATGGGCTTCACCGGGCCGATATTCATCATGGCCGGCGCGGTGTTATTTCTGGGTGAGCCGATGATTCGCGCGCGCTGGATTGCCGCCGGCATTGGGTTTCTGGGCGTGCTGATTGTCGTCGCACCCGGCCTGCGGGGCGATGGCGGCTATTGGAATCTGGTGATGCTGGCGAGCACGCCCTTATTCGCCGCATCTTTTCTGATCACCAAGGCCCTCACGCGCCATGACAAGCCAGAGGTGATTGTGGCTTGGCAATCCATCATGGTGGCGCTGTTTACGCTGCCCTTTGCGCTTGCGGTCTGGGCCTGGCCAACCGCCGAGCAATGGGGCTGGTTTGTACTGACAGGCATTCTGGGCAGTGTCGGCCATTGGTTTCTGACGGAAGCCTTCCGCATTGCCGATATGTCGGCGATCCAGCCGGTGAAGTTTCTTGATCTGATCTGGGCCAGCCTGATGGGCTGGCTGGTGTTCAGCGAAGAACCGGCGCTGACAACCTATGCCGGCGCTTTGGTGATTTTCCTGGCCACCACCTGGATTGCGCGGCGCGAGGCACGGCGAAAATCCTGACTAGCCAAGCAAAAAATCCCGTGCGGCATTGATGCGCGCGGCCAACCAGGCGCTGCCACCCTGATCAGGATGGGCGCTCCGCATCAAGCGCCGATGCGCCGCCCTGATCGCATCCTCATCCGCGCCTTCTGCAAGGCCGAGGATTTCCAAAGCCTCGGCCCGCGTCATCGCTCCGCTGCGCGGTTCCGCTGCCGGTTCCGCGCGCCAATCGGGATGGGCGCGATCGAGCCAGGCTTCCAGAAGTGCGACTGAATCAACATCCGCCAATTGGCATTCTTGCAGCAGCGCCAACAATTCACTGAGCGTCAGTGTTGCCAGATCACGCCCGGCGAATTGCCCTGCCTTTACGCTGCCGGTCATGCGCCCGCTATCATGGTGCAGCGTCATGGAAAGAAAGGCTGTTTCCACGCTATTCGCCGCCCCCGTTTGCGGCGCTGACCCGCCGAAGCGCTTATTGGTGCGCCAGCGCTGCACCCATTGCAGCAGCAGCGGCAGAAAGAAAGTAAGGGCAATCAGCGCCTGCTGCCCGCGCGCCGTGAAAAGCCCGAGCAGCAACAGCACCGCCCCGATAGAAGCAAGCAGCACCGCGCCGAATTGCCTGACGCGCGCCACTGGCGCATTCGCGAATCCGCGCAGCAGCAGGAAAAGCAAGAACAGCGCAATGGCGCCAAGGGCAAGCCAGGTCATGCGCCGGCTTTCGGTTTGGGCAGCAAGCCCGCCACCTGCCGCGCCGCGGCACTCGGCAATCGCGCCAGCGCGCTTTGGCCACCGGCCGCATAAACCGCAATGGCGCGCAGCAGATCGCGCAGCTGGGCGATGGCCGCGGAATCAAAGGGCAGATAGGCGCCACCGGAAAGCCGCGCGATTTGCCGAAACACCGCGCCAGCTACGGGATCAGCGCCTTCATGGAAAATGAAGGCGGGCGTGCCGCGCAGGCCAAGCTCCCCGGCGGCGTGGCAGAGCGCATCGGCATCTTCTTCCATCGCATCGCCGATGAAGATCAGCGCCCTGATCCTTTCGCGCTTGGTTTCCGCCAGCGCATGATCCAGCACGGCCTGGATTTGGGTTTTGCCGCCCAGGCAGGAAACACCAGAAAGCCGCCGCGCGAGGTCCTCAGCATCCTGCAAAAAGGGTGTCGCGCGGAATTCGCCAAAGCCGCGATACGTGGCGTCAATGGCAAAGAACAACCGCGCCGCCGTGCTGGGGGCTATCCGCAGCGCTGGCACACGCGCCGCCTGGCCCAGAAAGGCGGTGATAGCGGCGGAGGGCGCGCGGGGGGCTGGCGGTTTACTCATGGGACGGATGTGGTGGCCCGGCCCGTCACGTCAAACCCTGTCAGCCCGCCGCATTGGCCTGGGTGACGGCCAGGGCGGTCAAATTCAGGATGCCGCGGGCGGTTACGCTGGGCACCAGCACATGGATGGGCTTCTTCACGCCGAGCAAAAGCGGGCCCAGTTGCAGACCATCAGTCGCGGCTTTTACCAGGTTGAAGGCGATATTGGCGGCATCAATCCCGGGCATGACCAGCAGATTGGCCGCCCCGGATAACCGGCTATCTGGCACGGCGCGGTCACGGATGGCCGGCACCAACGCGGCATCGGCATGCATTTCGCCATCCACTTCCAAGCCCGGATCGCGTGCCTGGATCAGTCCCAGGGCGTCACGCATCCGCCGAGCGCTGGGCGCATGGGATGCGCCAAAGGAAGAATGCGATAGCAGCGCCACTTTCGGCTGAATGCCAAAGCCGCGCACCTGTTCGGCGGCCAGCAGTGTCATTTCCGCGATTTGAGCGGCGGAAGGTTCCACGCAGAGATGCGTATCCACAACAAACAGATGTTCGCCATTGCGTGTGATCAGCCCGGATAGCGCATAGACGCGCCCGACATCATCGCGCTTGCCGATGATATCCAGCACATGGCGCCATTGTTCCATCCAATCCTGCGTGCCGCCGCAAAGCGCGGCATCCACCAGGCCGGCTTCCAATAAAAGGGAAGCCGCGACCCCCGTGCGCGTGGCCACGCGCTGTTCGGCGGTTTCCAGTGGCACGCCGCGACGAGAGACCTTGCGGCGATACAATTCCACCAGCGGGCCGAAGGTTTCTGTGTCGCGCGTGGGGTCCAACACCTTCACGCTTTCGCCGATAGACATGCGCAGCCCCAAGGCTTCGCAGCGCGCGGTGATGACATCGGCGCGGCCAATCAGGAAGGGCTCGGCGATGCCTTCATCCAGCACGGATTGTACGGCGCGTAGCGTGCGTTCATCCTCACCTTCCGCATAGGCGATGCGGCGCGGGCGTTTGCGCGCGGCTTCGAATACCGGGCGCATGAGGTTGCCGGAACGGAAGACATTGCGTTCCAGGCGGCTGCGATAGGCGGCGAAATCCGTGATGGGGCGCGTGGCAACACCGCTTTCCATGGCCGCGCGCGCCACGGCGGGCGCCACTTCCAATATCAAGCGCGGATCAAAGGGTTTCGGGATGATGTAATCTGCCCCGAAAATCGGCGCCTGCCCGCCATAGGCGGCTGCCACCACTTCGGATGCCTCAACGCGCGCGAGTGCGGCAATGGCATCCGCGGCTGCCACCTTCATTTCCTCATTGATGGTGGTGGCGCCCACATCCAAGGCGCCACGGAAGATGAAGGGGAAGCACAGAACATTATTGACCTGGTTCGGATAATCCGTGCGTCCCGTCGCCACAATCGCATCCTGGCGCGCGGCGCGCACCGCTTCGGGCAGGATTTCGGGCTCGGGATTGGCCAGCGCCAGCACCAAGGGGTTGGGCGCCAATAGCTTCAACCATTCCGGCTTCAGGACGCGCGGCGCGGAAAGGCCGAGGAAGATATCAGCGCCGGGCAGCGCATCTTCCACGCTGCGCGCATTCGTTTCAATCGCCCATTTGGCCTTATAGGGGTCAAGATCATCACGCCCCTTATGTACCACGCCGCCAATATCGCAGACGGTCACGTTTTCGCGCTTGAGGCCCATCGCCACCAGCAGATCAAGGCACGCCAAAGCCGCCGCGCCACCGCCAGTATTGACCAGGCGCACATCTTCAAGCCGCTTGCCTTGCAGCAGAAGCGCATTGCGCACGGCAGCCGCGACAATGATCGCCGTGCCATGTTGATCATCATGAAAGACCGGGATGCGCATGCGTTCGCGCAGCCGACG
Source organism: Alphaproteobacteria bacterium (assembly GCA_026400795.1). Lineage (GTDB taxonomy): Bacteria > Pseudomonadota > Alphaproteobacteria > Acetobacterales > Acetobacteraceae > Neoroseomonas. Next base: position 1,998 of record JAPLOJ010000447.1, on the reverse strand, counting down.
TTCAACTTCAAAGCATTCGGGCGCCTTGATGTCTTCCAGATTGATCGCGCCGAAGGAGGGTTCCAGCGCTGCAATCACCTCGATCAGCTTGTCGGGGTCTTTTTCGTCAATTTCGATGTCAATCGAATCAATGCCGGCGAATTTCTGAAACAGAACCGCCTTGCCTTCCATGACGGGTTTGGACGCCAGCGCGCCGATGGAACCAAGCCCCAGCACCGCCGTGCCATTGGTAATCACCGCCACCAGATTGCCGCGTGCGGTGTAATCGAAGGCAGCGCGCGGGTCGGCGGCTATCGCCTCACACGCCGCGGCCACACCTGGGGAATAGGCAAGGCCAAGGTCGCGCTGGGTTTCCATCCGCTTGGTCGGCGTGATGGAAAGCTTCCCGGGACGGGGCAGCCGGTGGTAATCCAGTGCGGCTTTGCGGAAATCATCATCCATGAGGGCTACCTTACCCGGCAACACCCGAAAGGGTGAAATTTGGTGCGGCCAAGAAGATTCGAACTTCCACGGGGTTTCCCCCACCAGCACCTCAAGCTGGCGCGTCTACCATTCCGCCATGGCCGCAAACCAGGTAGAAGCCGGGCGCTATAGCCGATGAATGCGCCGCCATCAACGCCCGCCCTTGAATGGGAAACCCTGCCGGGCCTTACCCCCTACGCCGAGACGCTGGCGCGTATGGAAACCCGCGCCGCTTCCATACGCGCGGGCACGGCAGGTGAGGCTGTGTGGCTGGTGGAACACCCGCCCAGCTACACCGCCGGCACTTCCGCCCGCGCTGAGGATTTGCGCGATGCCCGCTTCCCGGTGTTTGAGGCCGGGCGCGGCGGGCAATGGACCTATCACGGGCCGGGGCAACGCACGGGGTATGTGATGCTTGATCTGCACCGCACCCATGGCGGCATTCCGGCGCGCGATGTGCGTGCTTTTGTAGCCGGGCTGGAAGATTGGATGATCCGGACGCTGGCGCATTTCGGCGTGCAGGGCGAAAGGCGCGAAGGCCGGGTTGGGATTTGGGTGGCGGACAAGGCGACAGGGCAGGAGGCCAAGATTGGCGCCATTGGGGTGCGCGTGACGCGTTGGGTATCCTGGCATGGCGTGGCGTTGAATGTGGCGCCGGACCTGGCGCATTTCGGCGGCATTGTGCCCTGCGGGATCGCGGAACATGGCGTCACCAGCCTGCATGCGCTGGGCATTCCGGCCAGCATGGCTGAGGTGGATCAGGCGCTGCGCACCGCTTGGGGTCAGGTTTTCGGCTGAAACCCAGGCTGCGAATCGTGCGGATTTCCGCTAAGGCGTCATCTCTCGGCCACTGGAGCGCCCCACCATGCCCATCCCTATCGCCTCTGACCATGCCGGCCTGCCGCTCAAACAGGCGTTGAAATCAGCGCTGGAGGCTGAAGGGCTGGTTTTCGATGATCTCGGCACGCATGGCCCAGAATCCGTGGATTACCCGGATTTCGCCCATGCGGTGTGTGAGCGCGTGACGGGCAGTGACGGCTTCGGCATTCTGGTCTGCGGCACCGGGATTGGCATGGCAATCGCCGCCAATCGCCACCCCGGCATTCGCGCCGCCGTGCTGCATAACGCGACCGAAGCGCGGCTGACCCGCGCCCATAATAACGCCAATATCGCCTGCCTCGGCGCCCGCACGACGGGGATCGAGGTCGCGCTGGATGCCATCCGGGCTTTTCTGACCGCCCCCTTTGAAGGCGGGCGGCATGTAGGGCGGGTACAAAAGCTCGATCCGGTGCTTGCCAAGCAGGGCGCGGCGGGCGCAAAAACAACACCATGAAAACCCCCCTCCCTGCCCTGGTCCGTGCGCCGGAAGGCCTCGGCGCCGCCCCGCCCCCAGCTGGCTTCTTCACCGCGAGCCTGGCCGCATCCGATCCCGAAATTGCTGCCTCCGTGGCGCAGGAATTGGAGCGCGAACAGGATGGGATTGAGCTGATCGCCTCAGAAAACATCGTCTCCCGCGCTGTGATGGAAGCGCAGGGG
>JAPLOJ010000293.1 GCA_026400795.1 Alphaproteobacteria bacterium | reverse complement strand
GCGGGTCATGCACCATGACCTTCATGTGAAAAGCCCGCGCATAGGCCGCAACGCGCGACCCGATCCGCCCATAGCCCACCACCAGCGCGGTCTTGCCGGCCAAATCCACCATGCGCGGCCCATCCTTGGGCCACCAGCCGCCTTGCTTGATATGCGCATCCGAATCCACCGCGCGGCGCGCCACCCCCAGCATCAGCATCATGGCGTGTTCGGCGACCGAAAGATCATTGGTGCCATTCACTACCATCACGGCAATGCCGCGTTCCGTGCAGGCGGGGATATCCACCGTGTCAAAGCCAACCCCGATGCGCGATACCGCGCGCAAGCGTGGCGCGGCGGCAAGGGCCGCCTTGTCCACCCGTTCAAGCCAGGCCACCAGGCCATCCGCATTGGCCAAGGCCGCATGCAACGCCGGCGCGGGCGGGTCGAACATTTCGATGGTTTCGACATCGGCGCGCGCGGCTAGCACCGCCGCCCCTGCGGGATGCAGGGGCCGGCCAAGGACAATGCGGTAAGGCATCAGTTCAGCTTCTCGATCTTGTTGACTTCAACCACCTCGCGCCAGCGGGCGATTTCGCTGCGCACATGGGCGGCGAAACGCTCCGGCGGGCCGCCTTCGGGGCGCACGCCAAGATCAGCGAATTTGCGCCGCACTTCGGGATCGGCAATCGCTTCATTCAACAGGCGGCTGAGCCCTGCAATCACCGCATCCGGCGTGCCGCGCGGCGCCATGAAGCCGAACCAGGGCTCCACCACAATGTCCGGGATGCCGGCTTCGGCGAAGGTGGGCACATCGGGCAGGGATGGGTCACGTTCGCGGCCCGTGACGGCTAGTGCGCGGATTTGCCCGGCGCGAATGGCCTGAATTTTCGTCGGGATGTTTTCCATCATCACCTGCACCTGGCCGGCCAGCAGCGCCTGCAAGGCGGGCGCGCCACCGCGGAAGGGCACATGCACCAGCGTCAGGCCAAGCCGGCCATTCAGCAATTCCGGGATCAAATGATTGGAGGACCCAAAGCCGGAGGAGCCGTAATTGACCTTGCCCGGATTGGCCTTCACCCAGGCGATGAATTCCTGGAGGTTTTGTGCGGGGACGGCGTTGTTCACCGCCACCGCATTCATGACGCTACCGGACCAGAAAACCGGGATCAGATCGCGTTCAATATCATAGGGCATGCGCGCATAGATGGCTGGGTTGATCGCGCAATTGCCGATGGTGCAGGCGCCAAGCGTATAGCCATCTGGCGCGCTTTTGGCTGCGGCATCCATGCCGATATTGCCATTGGCGCCGGAGCGATTTTCAATCACCCAAGGATGTGGCGCGCTGCGGCTGACGCGATCCGCCAGGATGCGCCCGACAAGATCGGTGGACCCGCCCGGTGGGAAGGGCAGGATGATGCGCACTGGGCGTTCAGGGACCCAGCCCTGCGCAAGCGCAAGCCCGGGCAGGCAAAGGGCGAAAAGGGTCAGGGCAATCCGGCGCAGCATGGAACCTCCTTGGTTTTGGGCCTTATGGGCCTTTGGGGGGAGTATCATGCCTAAATGGCAGGGCTTCAGGCGCCAATCCATCAAGGCTCGGGGTGAGAACCGCCCCCCGATCTGTGGCGAGAGAAGCCTTGCCAAAAGCGCGAAAGCTCTACCATATTTGTGCACCAATTCGCCTTCGATGGAGCGGTCATTTGCGGCGCAGCAGCTTGGCTTTTTTTTTCGGTTTATTGATATCATTGCTGCCGATTCGGCTTTGCTTAGCGCAAAGCGCGCCGATCCTGGATGCCGCGAAAATCCTGGGGCTGCCGGCTTCCAACAATGCCGATATCGAGCGTTTTCTGCGCCTGAATACGCCGCGCGCCTTTGCTGTGGGCCCCAACGGTACCATGGGATGGCAGGCCGGTGGTGGCGATGCGGCTTTTGTCGAACAAAGGGCCATTGCCAGCTGTGAAAGGCGTGCGGGTGCTGGGAATTGCGCAGTGGCGCTGCGTGATCTTGCGATCGTCCGGCCGGGGCGCGAATGGGCGCCCGCCCCGCCGCCCGCCAATATCGGCATATCCTCCATGGCGCATGATACGGTGCCGGATAATCGCTTTATCTGGTGGGGGCCGCAGCAGGCGCGCGGGGTTTTGGTTTTTGCCCATGGTCGCGGAGAACGTGGCAATATGGACGATTCGCGTGGTTCCCAGCCACAAAGCTGGACCCGGCACTTTAACAATGGCGGCTATGATGTCTGGCGCTTTGATCGCCACCCCAATTCGGATGAAACGGCGCGCGCCGCGCGCTGGCTGAGGACCGACCTGGCCGAGCTACGCCGCCGCGGTTATCGGCAGATCATTGTCGCCGGGCAATCGCGTGGCGGGTGGAACGCCTTAATGGTGCTGGATCAGCCGGGCCTGGCCGATGTGGTGATTGCCATCGCGGCGGCAGCGCATGGCCGTGGCGCTGACGCTAGGAATGACCCGCAATGGCAGCAGATCAGCCAATTGGAAGCGATTTTGACGGCAGCTCAGGCATCATCCCAGGCACGCGTGGCTGCGGCCAATTTTCGCGATGATCCTTTTGATGCCGAGCCGGATCGTCGTGCCGCCCTGCTGCAGCAATATGGCCAGCGCTTTGCTGGCTTCCTGCTGATTGATCGCCCCGAAGGCCTGAACGGCCATAGCGCGGGCGCGAGTTCCGCCTTCAATACCCGCTACGGCGCTTGCCTGTTGCGCTTCGCCACCGCACCGCGCCCGCCTTCGAGTTGTTGAAGCATTTTCAAGCCAAGTGGAATCACTTGGCGGCTCGGAAAATGCGACCAAGCCTTGAGCATTTTCAAGCCAGGTGGAATCACCTGGCGGCTCGGAAAATGCGACCAAGCCTTGAGCATTTTCAAGCCAAGTGGAATCACTTGGCGGCTCGGAAAATGCGGCCCAGTAAAAATCCAGTGCATGTCCGGTGAACGCATGTGAACGGGACCTGCACTAAAGCGGGCGCTGGGGCTTCGTCACATCCGCAAGGTGCCGTTACGCGCCGCATCATAGCGCGCGGCGATCTTTTCCCAATTCAGCACCTTCCACCAATTGGTCAGATACTCTGCTCGGCGATTCTGGTAGCGCAGATAATAGGCGTGTTCCCAGACATCATTGCCCATCAGCACGCGCTGGCCATCCATCAGCGGATTATCCTGATTGGGCCTGATGACAATCGAAAGACCACCCGCCGGCGTCACGACCACAAACGCCCAGCCTGATCCAAACACGCGCATACCGGCCGCGTTGAAATCCGTTTGCATCTTGGCGAAGCCGCCCAGGTCCCGGTCAATAGCCGCTTTCAGATCACCGCTGGGCTCACCGCCCTGCCCGCCCATGATCTCCCAGAACATGCTGTGATTCGCATGGCTGCCGGCATTGTTGCGGAGCGCCGTGCGCACGGCATCGGGCGCCTGGGAAAGGCGCATCAGCACATCATCAATCGGTGTGGTCGCAAGTGCTGGATATTCGCGCGCGATATTGTTCAGCGCGGCGACAGCGGCGGCATGGTGCCGGCCATGGTGCAGTTCCATGGTCATGGCATCAATCGCAGCCTCATTGGCATTGGCCGCATAGGGCAAAGGCGCAAGGGTAAAGGGACCCTCTGCTGTCTGCGCCAGAATGGGGCGTCGGGCTGAGGCAAAAATGCTTGCAGTGGCAAGACCAGCCGCCAGAAAGCCACGGCGCGCGAGATGAATGGTCATGATATTTCTCCCCAAGGATGCGCGATGTGTTTGTCACTGGGCGCGAGGCGCAGGATTACGCCCGAAGATGCTGGCTTGTCCAAGAAAATCCCGGCTAGGAGCCTGTCTGATAATGGCCGCCGGCCTTTTTGCAGATTGAGACTAGCCAGGTTTCTGGTGCATGCCCCCCTTTGTTTATCCTGTTGCCTTGTAGAGCTTGAGGATGTTGTGGGCGGTGCAGATCATGGCCCATT
>JAPLOJ010000008.1 GCA_026400795.1 Alphaproteobacteria bacterium | reverse complement strand
CGGCAGCAGCAGGCCAAGGGCGGCAAGGCTGGTGCGCGGAGCGGGCGTCACGCGTCAAAACGCCTTCGCGCATATCGGCCACGCATTCGCACGGCTGAAATGCTCTCGGCTGTTAATGGGTGGCATTTTCCTGGTCGCCAAGCCAAGCCGCTTGGCTTGAAAATGCTTCAAACGTGCTGCCCGCCATTGATGTGAATTTCCGCGCCATTCACATAGGAAGACGCCTCAGTACACAGGAAATAAATAGCCTGCGCCACTTCCTCTGGCCGGCCAAGCCTGCGCATTGGGATTTGTTCCTGCACGATCTTATCCGTCCCCGGGGAAAGGATGGAGGTATCAATCTCCCCTGGTGAGATCGCATTCACGCGCACACCGCGCGGGGCGAAATCCGCCGCCATTTCGCGCGTCAGCCCCGCAAGCGCCGCCTTGGAAGTGGAATAGGCCGCGCCCGCAAAAGGATGCACCCGCCCGCCGGCGATGGACGTCACATTCACCACCGAACCATTGGCGCGCGCCCACCAAGCCACGCGCCAGCAGGATTGGGGCGAAGAAATTCACCTGAAAAACGCGGAGCCACCCATCCGTCGGCATGGTCAGCGTGCCAAGCCGCGCCCCACCCTCGCCCTTTGGCGAAATGGCGGCGTTATTCACCAACGCATGCAACATGCCGCCATCCGGGGCCAAACGCGCGCGGATTTCCGGAATCATTGCCTCGGTCAGTGCAGGGTCGCCCAGATCAAGCTGGATGTGATCCTCAGGCCCCATTTCCCAGGGGCATTGTTCCGGGAAGGGTTGCCGCGACACGGTAATTACGCGCCACCCGGCGGCGGAAAAGCGCTTTACCGTCGCATGCCCAATCCCGCGGGAGGCGCCTGTCAGCAGCAGCACCCGTCGCGGTTCATTCGGCTTGCTTCGTTTTTCCATCATGGCACTGAAACTCCGGCCAACGGCCCAGGATGCAGCCTTATAGGCGAGCATGCGCCTTTGGGAAACCAGCCTAAAATGAAAACGGCCCGCCTACCATCCGGTAGCCGGGCCGTCATGGGGGAGGCGCGAAAAGTCAGGCTGCGTGCCGATCGGGCGTGGCGACGGCGCGGCGGGCAGCTGCGGCCCAGGCAGGGGCGGCGCGCAAAAGGCGGTCCAAGGCCGCTTCCGGCAGGGTTTCAACATATTCCAGAGCCGTCACCGCTTGGGGGTCCCAATGGCGCAAGATCTCGGCGACAGCCCGTGTGGCGTCGGAAGCGGGAAGATGGAAGCCGGCGGCGCGGCGGGCCACAGTCAGGATACGCGCAGCCGCTTCAAGGCGGGCGCGTTCCATTGGGCAGGAATCGGCCAGTTCCGAAAGAATACGCTCAAGCCCTTGGGCGGCAGCATTATAGGAAATGGTCATGATAATCCCCTTGGTTGATCGCTTTGCGCAGCCTTCCCCGATGGCATTTCAGCTTAAATGATAAGCAAAGGTGGCGATTTCAAGGCTTGCGCTGCCGCAAATGGCCAAAATTTGACACGCCCTATTCTGGCTCGATCCCCGCTGCCTTGATCTGGCGCGCCCAGGTTTCGATCTGGCTGCGGATGAAGGCGCCGAATTCCTCGGGCGTGGAGGTCACACGTTCGATCCCAAAACTCGCCAGCCGATCAGCGGTTTCCTGCCTTTCCCATACCTTACGCAGCGCCGCATTCCAGGCGGTGACGATTTCTGGCGGCATGCGCGCCGGGCCAACAGCGCCCATCCAGGACAGCAATTCAAAGCCCGGCAGGCCCGCTTCGGCGAGTGTTGGTTCATTCGGCAAAAGCGGTGTGCGCGTGGCGGAAGTAATACCAAGCGAACGCATCTTGCCTTCCTGCAAAAAACCGCGCGAAGCCGCCACATCCACAATAATGCCCGTGACACGCCCCGCAATCACATCCGTCATGGCCGGCGGGGTAGAACGATAGGGCACATGCTCCATCTGGATATTGCCGATGGAGGTCAGCATCGCGCCGCCGACAACGCCCGTTGTATTGCCCGAAGCATAGGTCAGCTTACCGGGCTGGGACCGCGCGAGGGCCAGGAATTCCTGCAGGTTGCGCACCGGCACCTGGTCATTCACCGCGAGTACGAAAATGTAAGTCCCCATGCGCCCGATCGGCGTGAAATCATTGATGGCGTCATAGGTTGGGCGCTTCATCAGCGCCGGCGTCGCGCCATGCGGGCTATTCGTGGTGATCATCACCGTATGGCCATCCGGCGCGGCGCGGGCAGTGGCCACCGCGGCAATGGCGCCATTAGCACCCGGGCGGTTATCCACCACCACCTGCGATCCCCATTCCTGCTCCAACAGGCTCGCCAACAGGCGCGAGACTGAATCGGTGCCGGACCCGGCGGCGAAGGGCACAATCAACGTCACGGGGCGCGATGGCTTCCAGGGCGCCTGTGCGCTGGCTGCGAAAGGCAGGGCGGCAGAGGCAGCAATCAGGGCGCGGCGGGACGTCAGCATGGCGAGTTTCCTTTGTTGCACGCGTCATAAGCGGCGGGGTGGGGCGCTGTCCATGGGTTTCGCACTCTCGTCTTTTCCGGTGATCCGGCGCAGCATGGGGGCGTGACACAACGCGTCGTGATCCATTGGGGGCTATCGTCTTTGCATGGCTGGGGGGTCTATGGCCTGAACCTTGCCATGGCCTGGGCCGGTGATGCCGTTATGGAAGCGGCGACGGATTATGAGGTGAACCGGCAGCACATCACGCTTGATCCGCTGCAATGGCATGCGCTCGCATCCTTTCGATCCCGTTCGGCCAATCTGCGCGGACAATTGCTGCGCCAAAAGGCAGAGCCCATCACGGTGAATGCCGTGTTGCTCACCGCACTCGGCAATGATTTGCAGCCGCAGCCGGGGCCACATGGTGGCGCGCTGATGGGGCGGCCAAGCTTTGGCACCGTATTCTTTGAACGAGAAGCGCTTGGCCCCAAGGCGCGTGAAATCCTGGCCCCACATGCAGCCATCATCGCCGGGTCAAGCTGGAATGCGGAAGTGTTGCGCGCGCATGGCGTGCCTGCGGTTGAATTGGTGCTGCAAGGGATTGATCCTGCACTGTTTCACCCTGCACCACGTCGCGGGCTTTTCCCCGGCCGCTTCGTGGTGTTCAGCGGCGGCAAGCTGGAAGCGCGCAAGGGGCAGGATAATGTGATCGCCGCCTGGCGCATCTTTGCTGAAAGGCACCCGGATGCGCTGCTGATCGCTGGTTGGCATAATCACTGGCCGGAAGGCGCGCGTAGCATTGACGTCTCGCGCCGCGCCAAGCCCCTGCCCTTTCGCGCTGATGGCGCGCCGGATATCGCCGCCTGGGTCGCGGCCAATGGCATCAGGGCCGAGCAATTTCTCGATCTTGGCGTGGTGCCGAATGCGCTGCTGCCCGCCATGCTGCGTGAAGCCGATGCCGCGCTATTTCCCAATCGCTGCGAAGGCGGCACCAATCTGGTCGCGATGGAAGCCATGGCCTGCGGTGTGCCTTGCATCCTTAGCGCCAATACCGGCCATCTTGATCTGATCCAGGATGGCTCAGCCCTGCCCCTGATCGATCAACGCCCCATTCCTACCGCGCCTGGCTGGTGTGAGAGCGATATCGAGGAAATCCTGGCTGCGCTTGAAACCCTTTACACGGATCGCGCCCGCGCCGCAGCGATTGGCACGGCGGGGGCAAAATTACTGGCGGGTTTGACCTGGGCAAAAACTGCGTCGGAAATCAAGCGCATCATCTCCGCCTGATACTTCACGCACCTTCTATCACCGTACCAATCCGAAAAAGCCCAGCAGCGGCTGCATCTTCTTCTTCGACGACACTCGGCACACCAAAGGCCGCCAGTGCAGCGCTGTAGCGCAGCGTCAGCGCCGCCGCGCCAATGATATGCACGGGCGGCGCCACACCGGCTTCGAGCGCCGATGCCACCTCATGCCCAATCAGCAGGCCGGAAAGATAGGAAGCCGCCTCCATCTGCGGCATGGCATCAAACAGCGAAAGGCTGCGCAGGCCGAAAAGCTGATGCAGCAAGCCGCCCCCCTGCCGCGCACGATCAAGCCCGCGCGCAAAGGCGCCCGGATGATGCGCCGCGCCGCGATGCAGGCTGCGCGCCAGGATCGTATGGGCGGAAAGCGCGGCGAAGACCTCGCCCGTCATATGCGTCGAGAAATCAAGGATTTGCCCACCACGCACCCGCACCCATTTGGAATGGCTGCCGGGCAGGCAGAGCGTTACCTCCTGCTCCGGCAGGCGATCCAGAATGCCGAGGATTTGCGTTTCCTCCCCGCGCATCACTTCCGGCACACCATCGGCATCGCGTGCCTTCAGGCCCGGCACCAGGCGCACACGGGTCGCCGGGAAAGGTACCGGCAGCGTCGCGCGGGCGATTTCCGCGACACTGGCAGGACAGGCCAGATAAGGCGCTTCGGCCCAGCCCTGCTTGCTGCCGGCCATGCCGGAAATCACCACCAGCTTTTCGCCGGCTTCCAGCCAATCCTCGGCGATTTTGCGCATCTCATCAGGAAAGCCGCCGGGCTTCACGGACAGGATGCCCGATTTGCTTTCGCGCTTATCCAGCACTGCCCCGGCCTGATCCAGCCGATAGGCGCGCAGAGATGTGGTGCCCCAATCCAGCCCGATCATGCCGGCTGTCCCCTTTCCATGGCAGAGTCATGCCGCAGAAAGCTTAACGAGTTGTCAGGACGTCCCGCAAGGCAGCGCAAAGATCAGCGGGCCGGCAGCAGCCCGATGATCTCCCGCGCCTGCTTCATGATGGGCGCTGCCACCGCATTGGCACGCTCTGCCCCCAAATGCAGCGCGGCGTCCAAGGCGCCTGGGTCGGTCAATAACCGGCGCATTTCAGCGGCGATGGGGGAAAGATGCGCGACAAGCGCTTCCGTCAGCGTGCCCTTGAAGGCGCCAAAGCCCTGGCCGGCATGCTCGCGCAGTACGTTTTCCGGCAGCGTGCCGGTAATTGCCGCCATGATGCCCACCAGGTTGCGTGCCTCAGGCCGGCCTTCCAGCCCTGCCATGTGTTCGGGGATTGGTTCGGCATCCGTCTTGGCGCGGCGGATTTTCAGCGCAATGGCATCCGCATCATCCGTCAAATTGATGCGCGACTGATCCGAAGCGTCAGACTTCGACATTTTCTTGGTGCCATCACGCAAGGACATGACTCGCGCCGCAACGCCTTGGATCAGCGGTTCGATATTCGGGAAGAACTCCACCCCATAATCATGGTTGAATTTCTGGGCGATATCATTCGCCAATTCCAGATGCTGCTTCTGGTCATCACCGACCGGCACCTTGGTCGCGTGATAGGCCAGAATATCAGCCGCCATCAGATTGGGGTAAACATACAGGCCCGCGGATGCCGCTTCGCGATCCCCCCCCGCCTTATCCTTGAATTGCGTCATGCGATTGAGCCAGCCGATGCGCGCGACGCAATTGAAGATCCACCCAAGCTCCGCATGCGCCGGCACATGGGATTGCACGAACAGGGTGCACCGCTTGGGATCAAGCCCGCAGGCAATCAGCGCCGCGGCCATTTCACGGGTTTGGCGTGACAGCTCCTTCGGGTCTTGCCAGACAGTGATGGCGTGCAAATCCACAATGCAGAAAATGCTTTCATGCGCATCCTGCATCGGCACCCAATTGCGGATGGCGCCCAGATAATTGCCAAGGGTTGGAACACCGGAAGGCTGAATGCCGGAAAAGACGCGCGTCATGAGCTTGATCACCGTGGGAAAAACGATGCCGCGTGATCCCGCGCTATGCCCCTGGCGTCAAGCGGCGGATGCGTGATCAGCCGCGCGCGCCGAAAATGGCGCTGCCCACGCGCACATGGGTCGCACCCTCGGCAATCGCGGCCTCAAAATCGCCACTCATGCCCATGGAAAGGATCGGCAAGCCATGCTTCGCCGCCAGATTGGCGAGGTAGGCGAAATGCGGCCGCGGGTCGCCTTCCACGGGCGGGATGCACATCAGCCCCTTTACCGGCAGGCCGAAATCATCCCGCGCGGCGCGAATGAAGGCATCGGCATCAGCACGAGGGCAGCCTGCCTTCTGCGCCTCATCCCCCGTATTCACCTGCACCAGCAGATCAGGACAGCGGCCTTCCTTGGCCATGGCATCGGCAATGGCTTCGGCCAGCTTGGGCCTATCGAGCGTTTCAATCACATCCGCGATCCTGACCGCGTCCCGCGCCTTATTGGTCTGCAAGCCGCCGATGATATGAAGCTGAAGCCCCGGATGGCCGGCGCGCAGCCCCGGAAATTTCTGCGCCGCTTCCTGGACCCGGTTTTCGCCAAACACCATCTGCCCAGCAGCGAGGGCGGCTTCCACCGCTTCCACCGGGTTGGTCTTGGAAACGGCCACCAGGGTCACGGCATTTGCCGGACGATTGGCGCGGGCGCAGGCTTCGGAGATTCGCGCCCGAATGCGGGAGAGGTTGTCGGCAATGGCAAGGGCATCGGTCATGGCAAAGCCAAATGGCAGGGAATCGGCCCCGCTTCCAGGGGTGCGCCCTGCCTGGGGCCGATTCGCCCGCCCAGCGCCCGGCGGTCTGCCCCGGCTTTGGCTGTTCAGCGACCCCCTGCGCCTGCCAGACCCCCGCCTTGCCATGGCGGGGCTGCCTCGTGGCGCCGGGGTGGTGGCGCGGGGCTTGGCGCCGGGGCTGCTTCGGCCCGTGGCGCGGCTTGCGCGGCAGCGTGGGCTTAGGCTCCTGGTGGCGGGGGATGGGCGGGCGGCGCTGGCCTTGGGGGCGGGGCTTCATCTGCCGGATCGGCGGGAAAGCCTTGGATTGTTGCCCTTTCTACTGGCGCGCCGGGCGGGACCGGGTCACCTTATTCTGGCAGTGGCCGCCCATGGCGGGCAGCGCGGCGCGGCGCGGGCACGGCGGTTGAAGCCCAATTGCCTGTTCCTGTCGCCACTTTTTCCCACTCAAAGCCACCCCGGCGCGCCGGCGCTTGGCCCGCTGCATTGGGCCATCCTGGCGCGGAGGCTGCCAGCACCCTGCATGGCTTTGGGGGGCATCACGCCTGCGCGGCTGGGCGCCGTGCCCCCCCGCGCGGCGGGGGTCGCGGCCATTGGCGGGCTGGCACCCCCTGTTGCACGCTTGCCACAGTGATGTGACCAAGTCGCGCCAGACCTTTCTGAGAGGTTGCGGCAGGCGCGCTGAAATGATCATAGTCCCACAAGGTCTGGAGGCTTTGGCGCCCGTAATGGGTGTTTAGGCTTCTTTCCTGCCGGGGGCAGGGGCCGAGGAACACTGCCGGATGATCCGGCTATGAGGAGGACTTGAATGCGTAAAATTCTTCTGGGGACAACGGCTGTTGTTGGTCTCGCGCTCGTTGCGCAGGCTGCCAACGCCCAACAAGCCCGCCCGGCCGCTCGTCCGGCTCCGGTTGCCGCGCCGGCCGCCCCGCCGGCGCTGCCCGCCACTTCTGTGGCGCCCACCGGCACCGCCGCCGCCCTGTTCCAGACCCCGGTTGGCGTCACCGGCGCTGGCCCGCATGGTCCGGATGGCGTGCCGAACCGCCCGACCACGCCGACGACCAGCGGCCTGATCGTGCGCTTGGGTGGCTTCTTTGACTTCTCCATGGGCAATGTGCAGGACGATGCGGATAAGGCGTTCTTCCGCAACGTTCCTGCTGGTTCAGCTACCAACACCGCCAACGTGAATTTCGCGGGCAACGTCGGCAACCTTTCTGTTCCCGGCAGCGCCGCTGTGACCAACGCCAAGGGCCGTCAGCGCACTGACTTCCGCACTGAAGCGGAAATCAACCTTTATGTTGATGGCATTGCGGCGAACGGCATGCGCTACGGCGCCATGTTCGAACTGCAGATGGACACCATGGTCACCACTGCCGGCACCGGCACGGGCGTTGACTATGATGAGCTGTATGGCTTCGTGAAGGGCAGCTGGGGTGAACTCCGCTTCGGTCAGGAAGACAGCGCCGCGTCCTTGATGCAGATTCGCCGTCCCGGCACGCTGTGGATGGGCACGGATGACGCGTGGGATGAATTCACGGTAAATTCCGTGAACGGCACCCCCTACATCATGTCCGGCATCAACGACGGCAACGACTCGACCAAGATCATTTACCTGTCGCCGCAGTTCATGGGCTTCGATGCCGGCGTGTCTTATTCGCCGAACCGGAACGAAGGTGAGAATTTCGTCACCGCCACCAGCACCACCGCGTATCAGCGCGATTTCACTGGCCTCACCAATGAAATCTCCGCGGCGCTGCGTTATCGCGGCACCTTTGGGGATGTTGGGGTTGGCGCGTCCTTCGTGGCGCAATTCGCCGATGCGGGTCGTCAGTCAGCGACTGGTGCGCCGGTTGGCACAATGAACCAGAATGTCACTGCCTATTCTGGTGGTCTGTTGCTGCGCGCTTATGGCTTCGCGGTTGGTGGCGAATACACCTGGGGTAACTACATTGGTTCTGCTCCGGCCGGTGCCGCCCTGCCGAAGGGTTGGGATGGCAGCAAGCACTACGTGGTTGGCGGTACATACACCATCGGTGCACTGACGCTCGGTGCCCAGTATGGCTCCGGTACGCAGGACAATGGCTCTGCGGCTGATGCCCCTGCTGATCGCACGCAGACCTATCTCGGTCTCGGCGTTGCTTATGTGCTGGCCCCGGGCATGACCCTGTTTGCCAACTACAACCAGATCGAGGACGAAAACGTACCGAACCTCGGTCCGTCTGGCGCGATCTCGGCTGGCTCAGGGAAGAACACCCTGGCGCGGTTTGGGACGAATGACACCACCCGCGACATTACGGTGCTCGTCGCCGGCGTGCGCGTCGCCTTCTGATCTTCGGATCAATCGGCAAAAAGGCGGCAGGGGAAACCCTGCCGCTTTTTTTTGTGCGGAAAATCAGCCATACCTGATCTGCTGTTGCGGCCGGCCCCAGGCATGGCCGCATCATCCGTCAGGGCTGGGGCCATGGCCGTCACGCCAATGGATAAGGGCGGGATGATCGCCGCCAGCAATATCACCTGAACCACAACCGGGCGCGGGCCAGCGCGAAAGCCACGGGATAGCCGATCAACAGGCAAACCAGCTTGACCATGACAGTGATGCGAAATGTCTTGCCGATCACGCGCCAGGAAAAAGCATCCGCAAAAATGCCGGAAAGGCGCAAAGCTGGACCCCTGGGGCCCCGTGATGCTGCGCGAAAAACAACGATGTAGAGCGGGTTGCGTGAACCCATGTGAACGCAACACGTTCGAGAGCAGATCACGTTCAGATGGAATCATCTGAACGTGTGAAGATGCTCGAAAAACAACGATGCAGAGCGGGTTGCGTGAACCCATGCGAACGGAACACGCGCTAATGCATGTCTTGGCAGGGGTATCATGACCTGTGCTGGTGTCTCGTTATTTCCGTCCTGCTGGCCAAGGTGCTAAAGCCCTTTGGCATGACCGATAAGCCCAATGCCGAAGACCCGCCCCCCCCGGCGCCAGCGCCCGCCAAGGCCCCGCCCGCCAAGCCCAAGGAAATTGGCGGCCCAAAAGGCCCGGAGCCAACTCGCTTTGGTGATTGGGAACAGAAGGGACGCGCCAGCGATTTCTGAGGCTTTGGCGCAGGGACGGGAGGCGAACGCGCTTGTGCCTTACCCTAAGTGAGGCCCACCATATCTTGGGTGATACCTGCGCGATTCGTCCCCGAGTCGCGCGCTGTTATTTTGTTCTATTTTATTCCTCCAAGCCATTGAAAATAAATCAAAAAACTTTGGGCGTGAAGCTTTAGGCGTTGCTGATTTGTTCGAGGTTTTCACAACACCCTGCTTTCCAGGTTGCGAATCGGGCGCAGAAAAGCGCCTCAGCGCCGCGCCAAAAGCAGCGCCAGCACCATGATCCCACCCGCCGCCAGCCCCAAAGTGGCCGGTAAGCCAAAGATCATATCCCCCAGCCCATAGAAGATCGGGCCAAGCGATTGGCCGCCAAAAAAGGCAAAGGCATGCAAGGACATGGCACTGGCTCGCGCCTGGGGGGCGAGCTCTGTCGCGCGGGTCTGGATGGCGTTGTGGATCATGTAGAACCCAAGCCCGAGCCCAAGCCCCGAGAGGGCCGCGATCACCAAGGATGGCGCCAGCGCAAAGCCGATTAGCGCGGCCGCTGCGGTGGCGCCGCCAATGCGGATCACGCCGGCCTGGCCGAAGCGGGCCAGCAGTGGCGCGACCAAGGCGGCAAAGACCAGCCCACCAAGACCAAAGGCGCCAATGGCGAAACCGGCTTCCATGGTGCTGCCGATGCTGCGTTGGATCAGCAGGGGCGCGATGAAGGGAAAGGTGCCAAAGACCAGGCCACCTTCAACGGCTACGGCAGCGAATAGCGGCAGCGCGGCAGGATTGGCGATGATGCCGCGATAGCGTTGCAGCGCCACCACCGGGTCATAGCGGGTCATGACTTCGCGCGCGGCGCCTCGGGCGGCCAGGATCAGGGCGACAAGCCCGATGAAAGCGGCGACGGCGCAAACCACCAACACGCCGCGCCAGCCGGCAATGGCGGCGATGGGCCCTGCCACCACGCCGCCCGCAATCTGCCCGCTGATGCCGAAGACCAGAATGCGCGAAAGCGCCACCTGCCGGTATTTCAGCGATACCGCATCCCCCATGATGGCGAGCGTGAGTGGCATCATGCCCCCCGCCGCCATGCCGGAAGCTGCGCGGAACGCCATCAGCCAGCCAAAGCTTGCTGATACCGCCGCCGCCAGCAGCATCACGCCCAGCATTGCCACGCAGATCATCACAATCCGCCGCTTGCCGATGGAATCCGCAACCGGCCCCAGGATCGGCTGCACCAGGGCGAAGGGCAGGGTATAGGCGGTGCCGAGCAAGGCGGCCTCGGCCACGGTTACGCTGAATTCCCCGGCGATTTCGGCGACAGTGGGGTCAGTGACGCGTGTCGCGAAGGCGCCGGCAAAGACCGCCGGGCCGAAAATCGCCAGCACGCGGCGCATCTTGGCCTTTTCGGCGGCTTCGCTTTCCTCGGGTGCGTTCATGCGCGCGCAGATTTGGCGGCGGCGATGAAGGCAGCGATGGCGGCCGGGTCCTTGATGCCCCGCGCGCGTTCAACGCCGGATGATACATCCACGCCCGGCGCGTCAGATGCCGCGATGGCCTCGGCCACATTGGCCGGCGTCAGACCGCCCGCGAGCAGCCAGGGGCGCGGAGGTTGTTCGCCCTTCATCAGCGCCCAATCAAAGGCCAAAGCATTGCCCCCAGGCAGCGCGCTACCAGGCGGTGGGCGGGCATCGAGCAGGAAGTAATCCACCTGATCCGCATAATCCGCCAGGCGCGCGAGGTCTGCCTTGCTGCCAATGCCGAGCGCCTTCATCACGGGCTTGCCGAAACGCAAGCGGATGTCGCCGGCCCGGGCTGGGCTTTCTTCCCCATGCAATTGCAGAATATCGAGCGGCACTTCGGCCAAAGTCGCGGCCAGGGTGGCGTCATCGGGGTCCACAAACAGCCCGACGCGCTTCGGGCCGCCCGTATAGGACCGCGCGAGCAAACCAGCCTCGGCAGGCGTCACAGCGCGCGGGGAGGGGGGGAAGAAGACGAAACCCACCATATCCGCCCCGGCTTCACGCGCGGCTTCCAGCCCGGGCACGTCCTTGATGCCGCAAATCTTGACCAGCACCGCCTCAAAGCCCTGCCGCGATGGCAGCGGCCGCGGCTGCCGGGTCCGGCGCGCCGGTGATGGGGCGGCCAACCACGATCCAATCCGCGCCGGCGGCCACAGCCTCGGCCGGGGTCGCGGTGCGGGCTTGGTCGCCAAGCGCGCTGCCGGCGGGGCGCACACCTGGCACCACCAGGAAGGGGGAAGGGCCAAGGGCTGCGCGCAGCACGCCAGCTTCCTGCGGGCTGCACACCAGCCCATCCGCCCCGGCGGCGAGCGCAAGGCGCGCCAGGCGCAGCACCTGATCGGCAGGGCTTGCCGCGACACCGGTGCTGGCCAGGGTTTCGGCGTCAATGCTGGTCAGCACCGTGACGGCCAGCAGCATGGGGCGATCAGCGCCGGCTTTCTCGGCCTCGGCCCGCGCGGCGGCGATCATGGCGGCACCGCCTGCAGCATGAAGCGTCATAATGGCGGGCTTCAGCGGCAGCAGGGAACGCACGGCGCCCGCCACGGTATTCGGGATGTCGTGCAGCTTCAGGTCCAGGAAAATGGGGCGATGCCGCGCCATGGTGCTGACAATGGCCGGCCCGGCTGCGGTGAAAAGCTCCAGCCCCACCTTCAGCAGCCCGCAATGCGGCGCGAGGCTTTCGGCCAGGGTCTGGGCGCGCGCCGCATCGCCTGAATCAAGCGCTGGGATGATGCGGGTGGCGCCGCTGGCGGGGCGTTGAATCATGATTGGGTCAGGGCCCTTTGGTCAGCGACTTCCTGCGCGGCGCTGGCGTTGAGCGCGGTGATCCGCGCTTCAAGTTCCGCCACGCGGCGTTCTGCGGCGCGGCCACGGCGGCGCGCGGGCACGGCAGCGGCCCAGGCGATCAGCGCGCCCAACAGGAAGGCCGCAGCCGCGATGGACAGCACGGCAATCGCCGCTGAGGCAGTCCAGGCGACGTCAAAGGGCCAGAGGCGCAATTCGATGCTCTGCGGGTTGGAGAGCATGAAGAGCACCACCAGAATGGCGAGTGGCAGAAAGATGAACCAGCGCATTGCGGGGCCTTTGGGGATCAGGTTGGCCACACAATCTGGAGCAAAAAATCCACTACTGGCGGTGATCAGAAAACAGTAGGCAGCCTCACCGCGTCACGCCCGGCGCGCTGCTGCGCGCTTGGCGGGTGCGGCTTGCTTCTTGGCGTTGATGCGTTCGCGTAATTCCTTGCCTGGCTTGAAATAGGGCACGGATTTCGGTTCAACCGGCACGGATTCCCCGGTGCGCGGATTGCGCCCCGTGCGGCCATCGCGCGATTTCGTGGAAAACGCGCCAAAGCCGCGCAATTCCACACGATCACCGCGCGCAAGCGCTGCAGTAATTTCACCGAAAATCGTCGCCACAATCGCCTCCACATCGCTTTCGCGCAAATGTGAATTGCTCGCGGCCAATTGCGCGATCAGTTCCGATCTCGTCATGCCGGGTTTTCTCCCTAAGCGTTTTTATCCGGCACCCATAGTCGTTGGAGTGCCTTTGAGCCTCACCTATTGGGACAAATCCACAAAGCCGCAGGTTATGCCTGAAATGCCCTATCTGGAAAGCTGCCAGACCGCGCGCGGGGCGTCAACGCCAAACCATTCTGTTATAAGCGTTTTTACAAGGCCGCCCACAAACCGGTTAAGGAATTTCTCCACCTTGTCGCGTGGTTCCAGATCCCGCACCGGCAGCGCT
>JAPLOJ010000371.1 GCA_026400795.1 Alphaproteobacteria bacterium | reverse complement strand
TTCAAACCCGGCCCATGAAGCGCACCGCTTGGCTTCGCTTCAGTCTGCATCAGCGGTTCATCGGGGCGGCCTGCTGTTGTATCTTCCGGCCATAAATCGCCAAGCTGTTCGGGCGAAAGCCGCTCCGCCAGCCGCGCGCGTTCCAATTCCATGCGCCAATTGCCGCCGAGCCAAAGCCCCATGATCTTGCCCCAGAGCAGGCTATCCACCGGCTGCCAAGGTTCTGGCGCACCGAGCGCGATGAATTCCGGCGCGGCAAAGCGCCCGCGCGATGCGATCAAGGCATTCACCCCGCGCGCATAGGCTTCCAGCATCGCGCGGGTTTCCGGATCAAGCGCGACCAAATCCGCTGTGGCGCGTTCTTCCAAGCGCAGCAACCGCATAAAGCGATCAAGGCGCAGCGCCGCCGCACCCGCTACCGCCGCAGTTTGCCCGCGCGCGCCACGGCGCATCATTTCCATCTGGAACATCCGGTCGCGCGCATGCAAAAAGCCCAGCGCTGCCCAGGCATCTTCTTCCGATTGCGCCTCAATATGCGGAATGCCGCGTGTATCGAGTGTAATGGCAACGGGCGCGGCAAGCCCTGCCAGCGCCAGTTCAGAATTGCGCGCGGGCAGGCTCCACCAAATCGCGCCGGCAATGCCGCCCAGCAGCAGTAGGATCATCGCTGTCAGAAAAACGCCAAGGCGCTTTGCCCAAAAGCCAAAACCCCGGCGGCGCGGGCGGCGGCGTTTCATGCGGCGGGGGGGATATTGCCGGTGCGGATCATAAAGGCCGCGCGCGCCACGGCACCGCGCCAATCCGCATTACCATCCGGGCAGCGCACCAGCCGGACGGAAGGATACCAGAGCGTATCTTCCCGTCCATATTGCCAGCGCCAATCCGAATTGCGTCCATGGGTCAGCATCAGCGCAGGCCGCCCGAGCGCGCCGGCCAAATGCAAGACGGCGGTATCCACCGTCACCACCAGGTCAAGCGCCATGATGGCCGCGGCAGTATCCAGAAACCAATCCGGGCCATTATCCATCTCAGGCCCCAGGCGATCGAGCGCGAAGGGCGCTTCAGTATCCTCGCCCGGTCCCTTTTGTAGTGCAAAAAGCCGCGCGCCACCCAGCGCTGCGATGGGTGCAAAGATGGCAAGAGGCACGGACCGATTGCGATCCACCGGCGCCTTGGGATTGCCCTGCCAGACAATGCCGATGCGATAGCCCTGATTGCCGATGCGCTGGCGCCAACGCGCCACGCGTTCCGGTTCCGCCGCCAGATAGGGAATGCGCCCCTGATATTGCTGCGGGCGCAGCCCAAGCGCGCGCGGCAAATTGAGCAGGGGGAGCCAGGATTTAACGCCCTGCACCCGCCCTGAACTGCCCCCCGGGCGCGCTTCAATCCCTTCCAGCACGGGGGCCAGTAGCTTCAAGACGCGCGGGTCAAGCACTGCATGCACGCGCACGCCGCGCGCCCGAAGCGTGGGCAAGAAGCGCGCGAATTGGATGGTGTCACCAAGCCCCTGTTCACCCATCACCAAAACCGATTCCGGCAGCGCGCCACCACGCCACATCGGCATGGGTTCGGGGCCATTCGGGCCGGGGCGTGTGACTTTGGTGAAAACCTCCGGCATCAAATCGAAGCGCACTTCGTAGGCGTCCCAGGCTTCCTGCCAAAGCCCAGCGCCAAACAGCGCGCGCGCAAGTGCCGCCTTTACTTGCAGATTATCCGAGCAGAGTTGCGACAAGGCACGCAAGGCGGTCGCGGCCTCCATACAGCGCCCGGAATCGCGCGCATCCTCAAGCAGGGCCAGGATCGGGATGATGTCAGGGGCTTCCGCCATGGCCTAGCTTCTAACGCCGGCCAGAGGCAAAACGCACCGCTTCTTCCGCCGCGCGAAACAGCGCGCGTGCCTTTTGGCGCGTTTCTTCATATTCCGCCTTGGGATCGCTATCGGCCACCACACCGGCACCAGCCTGCACATACATCACGCCATCTTTTACCAGCGCGGTGCGGAGCGCGATGCAGGTATCCATGCCGCCATCAGCGCCAAAATAACCAACGCCGCCTGCGTAAAGCCCGCGACGCGATGGTTCCAATTCCTCGATAATCTCCATCGCCCGGATTTTTGGCGCGCCCGTCAGCGTGCCGGCCGGGAAGCCAGCGCAATAGGCATCCAAAGCATCCAGCCCTGCGCGCAGGCGCCCCTGCACTTCTGAGCCGATATGCATGACCTGCGAATACCGTTCCACCTGGAATTGCGCGGTCACCTTAACCGAGCCGATTTCGGAGACGCGCCCAACATCATTGCGCCCAAGATCGAGCAGCATCAGATGCTCGGCCCGTTCCTTCGGATCGGCCAGCAATTCCACTTCAAGCGCGCGATCTTCTTCCGGTGTGGCACCACGCCGGCGCGTGCCGGCCAGCGGGCGAACCGTGACAACGCCATCGCGCGCGCGGACCAGAATTTCGGGGCTAGCGCCCACCGCGGCAAAGCCGCCAAAGTCGCAGAAGAAGAGGAAGGGCGCCGGGTTGATACGGCGCAGCGCGCGATACAGCGCGAAGGGCGGCAACGCGAAGGGCGCCGAAAAACGCTGCGCCGGCACGATCTGAAAGCAATCCCCAGCGCGAATGTAATCCTTGGCGCGCTCCACCGCCGCGATATAGCTGGCTTCGGTGAAATTGCTGTCGGGCTGGGGCAAGGCGGGTAGGTCAGCGGGCGGTGCCGGGCGCGGCACGGGGCGATCAAGTGCTGCCTCTGCCTCATCCAACCTGGCATTCGCCGCTTCCCAGGCGGTTTGTGGTTCAGCCCCTGGCCAGACCGGCGCGCAGAGCAGCAGCGTATCCCGCACATGGTCGAACACGGCCATCAGCGTCGGACGCGTCATCACCGCATCGGGAATGCCAAGCACATCAGGCTTGATGGACGGGAGCTTTTCAATCAGCCGCACCAGATCGTAACCCAGATAACCGAAAAGCCCTGCCGCAATGGGCGGCAAATTCGCCGGCACCGGCGGGTCCCGTTTCCGGCACGAAAGCATGCGGTGCAGATAGCGCGTGGCGATTGAGTTCCGCCTTGCCATTGCGGCAACGCCAGATCAAATCCGGCGCCATGCCGATGGCGGAATAGCGCCCGCGCGCGGCACCGCCTTCAATGCTTTCCAGCAAAAACGCATTGGCCTGCGCGCCGCCTGTTAGTTTCAGGAAGGCGCCAACGGGTGTATCCAGATCCGCCACGCGCTCACGGACCAGGATTTGCCCCCGCCCCGCTTCCAGCGCCGCACGAAACGCCGCGAAACCGCCGCCACTCATCTGCCTGTCACCTGTTCCAGCAAGCGTTCATTGATGCGTACATTGGCCCGCACGCGCAATGCCGCCTGGAATTGCTGTTCCAGATCATCGCCCACGGCCTGTTCGATTTGCACACGCACGCGGCCCATACCGAGCGGATCAGTAGTCGGATCAAGCCGCAGAATATCGGCGACCGAAGCCACGGCAAAACCACCGCGGATTTCCGCCATGGTCGCTTCGCCGCGCTTGGCTTCAAACAAGGGTGGCAGCAATTCCGCTGGCACCGGACTGCCCTGCGCGGGATCACGCCCGAACGGCGCGGTACGCGTGCTGACCAGGCCCATTTCCTGCGCGGCTTCAACCAAAGTCTTGCCGCCGCGCTGCGCCGCCAAAAGCCCGGCCGCGCGGGTTTCAGTAAAGCGCCGACGCGCCTCGGCAATCACGGCGCGGCGGAGGTCCTGTTCAACCTCGGCAAAGGGGCGCAGCTGCGATGGCGTAATGCCGGTCACTTCAATGGCTGCAAAAGCATCGCCGAATTCCTGCAAGCGCGGCGCCGCGCCCTGATCCTGCGCGAAGATCGCGCGCAACACGGCATTGCGTTGATCCGCCGCCACCGGCAGCGCCACCGCTTCATTGGCGGGGCTGCGCCCACCCGGATCGAGCGTCGCATTCACCAACACCAGCCCAAAACGCGGCGCAGCTTCGGCCAGCGTCATGCCCCCCGCCAGCGCATCTTCCACCTTATTGCCACGCTCATAAGCCAGATCCAGCGCGCGGTCCTTCGCAACATCGCGCCGCAACTGATCGCGCAACTGATCAATCGTGAAAATCTGCGCGGGTTCCACCGCTTCAATGCCAATCACATGCCAGCCAAAGGGGCTTTGCACCGGGTCCGTCACGCTTTGCGGTAGTGCTGCAAAGGCGGCATCCGCCAGGGCAGGAATGGGCTGGCTTGCCTTGTCACCCATGGGCAGCGCCATGGCCTGGCCACCCGCGGCGGTGGCAGCCGCTTCCACAGTTTCCCAATCAGCGCCCGACTGCCAAAGCTGCGCCACGTCCCGCGCGCGGGCTTCATCGGCCAGCACCACCTGGCGAATCTGGCGGCGCTCTGGCCTGTCATACTGACCATGGCGTGCGTCAAACGCCTGTTTGATTTCCTCTTCGGATACGGCGATTTCAGCAGCCAGCGTTTCCGCCGACAGCACAGCAATACTGATCTGGCGAAACTCCGGCGTGGAAAAACGCTGCGGGTTGTTTTCTAGAAAGCGCTGCAATTGTGCTTCCGTCGGTGCTTCTGGTTCCGGCGCGGCGGAGAAGGGCAGCAGCACCACATCAGCGATGCGTCTTTCCGTCTGCCAAACCAGTTGTGGCGCGGTCATGGCATCCGGCGCGGCGGCACCCGCACGCACCGCACCCAGCAATTGCTGGCGCAGCAGATCGCCCTTGATCAGCGACAGGAATTGCGGTTCGGTCAATTCATTGCTGCGCAGCACCTGCGCCAGAATCTCTCGCGAAAACCGCCCATCCGGGGTGCGCAGACCAGGAATGGCGAAGACGGTTTCACGCACCATTTCTTCCGGCGCCACCACGCCCATGCGCTGCGCCTCCGCCAGCATGGCGCGTTCGCCGATCAGGTTTTCCAGCGCCCCGGCAGCAACCGCGCGGCGGATCGCTTCATTCGGTTCGAAGCGATTGCCCAGCTGCCGCGCGATTCGCGACATTTCACGCCGCGCGGCGTTCTGCGCTTCCTCGGCTTCGATACGCTGATCACCAACCCGCGCCACGGCCGTATCGCGGCCAAAATTGCGCACAACATCCTCAATCCCCCAGACAGCGAAGGAAAGGACGAGCAGAACGAAAAGCGCCTTGGCGACCCAGGTAGAGGCCAGGCGACGCATGAAGGTGATCATGGGAAAGGTGATTACCGCCACGCGGCGCCGCGCGAAAGTCCCGATGCTTGCCAAGCCCCCAAGCGGCGGCTAGCCACGCTGGGCAAAGCATCGCCCCAAGCCCAGGAGGAACCCAAGCATGACCCCCGGTGTGCGCCCGCTAATCGCCGGCAATTGGAAAATGCATGGGCTGGCCGCCGAGGCCCAGGCTTTGGCCCGAGCAGTCGCCGACGGCGCCGCTGGGCTGAAGGCTGAAGTGCTGATCTGCCCCCCCGCCACGCTGATCGCCCCCCTAACCCAGGCTTGCGCCGGGGTGGTGGCTTTGGGCGGGCAGGATTGCCATGAAGCCGCCAAGGGCGCCCATACCGGGGATATCTCAGCCGCGATGCTGAAGGATGCCGGGGCCAGTTATGTGATTTTAGGCCATTCCGAACGCCGCATGGCGTATCGGGAGACCAGCCACCGTGTCCGCGCCAAGGCCGAAGCGGCAATGGCTGCCGGCCTGATCCCGGTGGTTTGCGTGGGCGAGCCCGAAGATGACCGGCTTTTGGGCCGGGCCGAGGAAGTGGTGGCCGAACAAATGGCGGAAAGCCTGCCGGATGGCTTTGGCGCTGCCGGCGGCGTGGTGGCTTATGAACCCGTCTGGGCCATCGGCACCGGCCGCACGCCGACCGAGGCCGACATCACCGCCATGCATGCCATGTTGCGCGCCAAGCTGGCGGAAGCCTTCCCGGCTGAAGGCGCGGGGCTGCGCTTGCTTTATGGCGGTTCGGTCAAGCCCGGCAATGCGGCGGCGATCCTGGCGCTGCCCCACGTGGATGGGGCGCTGGTCGGCGGGGCAAGCCTGGTGGCCGAGGATTTCCTGGCGATCGCCCGCGCCGCCGGCTAAGCCCCACTTCCCGCCTTGTCGTGGCGCGCCTTGGCGCCTAACTTCGCTCTCTCAAAATTCCTCAGGAGGATGCCAACATGTTCAAGGGTTCCATGGTCGCGCTGATCACGCCCATGCGCGCGGATGGGTCCGTGGACGAAAAAGCCTTCGTGGAATTGGTGCAGTGGCAGATTGCCGAGGGCACCGAAGGCTTGATCCCGGTTGGCACCACCGGCGAAAGCCCAACCCTTTCGCATGAGGAACACAAGCGCGTGGTGGAGCTTTGTGTGGAAGCCGCAGCCGGGCGCGTGCCCGTGATTGCCGGCACCGGCAGCAACAGTACATCCGAGGCGATTGATTTCACCCGTCACGCCAAGAAGGCGGGCGCCGATGCCTGCCTTGTCGTGACGCCCTATTACAATAAGCCCACTCAAGAAGGCCTGTTCCTGCATTTCAAGGCGATTGCCGATGCGGTGGACCTACCCATGGTGATGTATAACATCCCCGGGCGCAGCGTGATTGACATGAGTGTTGAGACCATGGCGCGGCTGGCCAAGCACCCGAATATCATTGGCGTGAAAGATGCGACCGCCAATCTGGTGCGGCCTTTGCATACGCGCCGCGCCTGCGGGGCGGATTTCGCGCAGCTTTCCGGGGAAGACCACACCGCCATTTCCTTCATGGCTGCGGGCGGGCATGGCTGCATCAGCGTCACGGCCAATGTGGCACCGCGGCTATGTGCGGAAATGCACAAGGCCTGGCGCGCGGGGCGTGTGGATGAGGCGATGGAAATCCAGGACCGCCTGGTGCCTTTGCATGATGCGCTGTTTGCTGAGACCTCTCCGGGCCCGGTGAAATATGCGGCGAGCCTGCTGACCAAAAGCACCGATCATTGCCGCCTGCCGCTGGCCCCTGTGGGTGAGGCGAGCCGTGCGCGCGTGCGCGATGCCATGGTTTCAGTTGGTCTGTTGAACTGAAAGGGATGCGCCCGGGCGGTGGGCGCGTGAGATATGGCTGAACCGCGCAAGAAGGGGATGATTTCCCACGGGATCGCCGCGCAGAACCGCAAGGCGCGGTTTGATTATAAGATCTTGGAGACCATCGAAGCGGGGCTTGCCTTGGTGGGGCCTGAGGTGAAGTCCTTGCGCGCCGGTCGCGCCGCGCTGACCGAAGCCTGGGCCGGCGAACGCGATGGGGAGATGTGGCTATTCAACGCCCATATCCCGGAATGGCAGGCTGGTTCCTTCGTGGCGCGGTTCGAGCCGCGCCGGCCACGCAAGTTGTTATTGCATAGCAAGCAGGCGCGCGAATTGATCGGCGCCATCGCGCGCGACGGGGCGACGCTTGTGCCGCTGGATATTCATTTCAATGAACGCGGGCGGGCGAAGGTGCTGCTGGGCCTGGCTGAGGGCAAGAAGAAGCATGACAAGCGGGCCGCGGTTGCTGCGCGGGATTGGCAGCGGGATAAGGCAAGGCTGATGCGGGATAAGGGGTAGGGGGTGCTTACGGTTCTAAGAGTCTCTGGCAGTGGGTGAAAGTCGTTTGGCAGCCCCCGTCATCAAGACGAAGTCTGCCAAAGTGAAAACCGGGTGCGGCCAGTTTAAAACGCTATCACTCCAAAAAATCATCGCGTTGTAACATTTGGCTAACCCACTGGCACTTTAGGGGTCTTCTAAGAACTTTACCGCACACCCATTTGGAACAGTTCAGCGGCAGTCTCCTTCGGAACGCAATAATCACGCAGTTGGCTGTTGCTACGCCCAAGGGGACTACTTCTTAGGAGCGAAAAAATCGTGGCCTCTTGATCCAACGAATTGAAATGTGAAGCCATCTCGGTCCTAACGCGTTGACACGCTCTGTCAATGACATTTTCTTCCGTGGTCGGTTTGAGATCCCTTACAGCTTGGACCACGTTATCCTTTGCAAGGCGATCAATAAGGCTACCAAGAGGAAGCGTTTCAGGGGTGCTATTGTTAGCAGTGAATGCTGTGACCTGAGTATTAATGAGTTGGCCGCCGGGCACACGGAAGCTCAAGCCACCAGCACTCGGACTAGCCAGGACTGATCTCAGATAGGTGATTTCAAACGTCATTTGTGCAACAGGGACGGCTTCACCTTTTTCAACTCCTGTTAACCTGCTCCGAGGCTGAACTAACACGTCAAAGACTTCAACCTTTTTATCGAGCTCTCTTTCGCCCGGTTTAAGGTCAAAGAGAGGATAGCTAGCGGTGTCCTTGGTTGATCCAAAACGATCAGCTTCTACCATTACTCTTCGTGCCATCTCACTGCTAACGATAACGGCTACAGGCGCAATCGGGTTGGCAGCACCAGCGGGGGCCAGTACCTGTGCCAGACCCTCAAAGGCCTTAAACCACTCATCAATCTTGTTTTTAGACGTTATCTCACTAACCACTCTCACGGGAAAGAATATCTTAACGTCCCCTGCAGTTGGCACCACAGATCGTGATCGCAAATAACGAGGTGGAAAATTGCGCTCACAACTGACCGGATCTGTATTGCTACTCAGACTGATCAGCGGCACCTCTAAACTGGAAATCCCTTCTGACAAATTCATGACTACGGCAGCCTGCTGTTGCCTTGACCTAAGAATTCCTTCGATCTTGTTGCCATCGCAAATACCCCCGCCGCCCGGAGCGGGTATGGCACTCACTGAGACTGTCAAGTAAGGTTGCACGTTTTTAAAAGCAGAATCGCCTCCAAGGGGGAGATCATTTGTTAATCCAGCCACTTGGCGAGGTTGCGGTACATTGGTTTGTTGCGGTACGTTGGATTGTTGTGGTAAATTAGTCGAAGGTTGCACCTTCAACACCCAAGTCTCACAGCCCACCAAACTGAACATACATAGAGCCAAGAGTGTCTTCGAGTAACGCTGCATCCCCGTGTCTCTCCATGTTTGTGTAACGATACTTGACCTTAAAAAATAAGATTGGTCAACTTCCTGTGAACCGCTTTGGAATTGCTGCAGGCTTCCACCTCCGAGTGAGATGAAGTCCTCGAGAGCAAGACGACCACAAAATCTTTTCCAAGCCTCGTGCCAGGACTGTCGGTGGCCTCTTTCAGGTTATTTCTGTCACAGCAAGGCATCACCCACCCACGGCCCATGGCAGTCAAGCCCCTAACCCTTCACCGGCCCCACCATACTAATCGCCCCTGCCTCCCGCAGCGCTGCCCGTTCTTCTGCCGAAAACCCAAAAATCCCCCCCAGCACTTCTTCCTCATGCTGATTGAGAAACGGGCTCGGCTTCAGCGCGGGTGCCGGCGCATCCGTGAAGCGCAGTGGTGAAGATGGCAGGCAAACGCGCCCAACCTCAGGATGGTCCATCCAATGGAGCATGCCGCGTTCATGCATGCCGGTATCATTGATCACCTCATCCAAATCGCGCACAGGCGCAGCCGGCACGCCGAATTTGCGCGTGGCTGCCACGGCTTCTTCACGCGTCATCCCGGCAAGCCAGGCGGTCACCATGGCATCAACCTCAGCCATGTTTTGCACGCGCGCAGGGTTGGTTGAAAAACGCGCATCGCCCATCAAATCCTCGCGCCCCATGGCGCGCAGCAGGCGGTTCCAGTGATCTTCCTTGACCACAATAATCGCCAAATACCCATCGCTGGTCGGATAGACATTGTAGGGCGCCATCGCGAGCCCCGCATGGGAATTGCCGGTACGCGGCGGGATCTTGCCGCGCAGTCCGCCGAAATGCATGCCAAGCGCAGAAGCAAGGCACGGGTAGACCGTATCCTGCATCGCGATTTCAACAAAGCGCCCGCGCCCGGTGCGTTCACGGTCAAACAAAGCGGTGATGGCAGCCGCGTAAAGATGCGTGCCACCCAGAAAATCCACCACTGCTGGGCCGGATTTCACCGGGGGCCCGTCTGGAAAACCAGTTGTGTGCATAATGCCCGATGCCGCCTGCACCGTCAGGTCCATGGCCAGCTTGTCGCGATCTGGCCCGGAACGGCCATAGCCAGATGCCGCTGCATAGATCAGGCGCGGGTTGCGCTTGATCAGCACTTCCTGCCCAAGGCCAAGCTTATCCATTGCCCCCGGCGCGAAATTCTCAATCAGGATATCGGCGCGATCCACCATGGAAAGAAACAGCTCGCGCCCCGCTTCATTCTTGAAGTCAATCGAAATGCCAAGCTTGTTGGAATTCAGCATGGCCTGCGGCACGGAACCGCCGGAAACCATCGTCCGGCGGCGCAGAGATTCCCCGCCCGGCGGTTCGATCTTGATGACGGTGGCGCCCGCCATCGCCATCAGGAAGGAACAATACGGCGCCTGGTAAATCTGCCCGAGATCGAGAACGAGAATCCCATCCAGCGGGCGATGCGGTTCCGCCATCCGGGATCAGACCTTGGAACCCAGAATGCGCCGGCCAATGGCGCTGCGATGCACCTCAGACGGGCCTTCATAAACGCGCATCAGGCGCACCTGCTGGTGC
>JAPLOJ010000242.1 GCA_026400795.1 Alphaproteobacteria bacterium | reverse complement strand
GGGCCTCTTTGGCGATGCCGGCAATGACACGCTGGTCGCAGGCGGGGGCTACGGTCAAGGCCTCTATGGCGGCACCGATGCCGATAGGCTGCAGGGCGGGAACGGCGCTGGTCAGGCTCTCATTGGGGAAGCCGGGAACGACACGCTGGTCGCAGGCGGGGGCAATGATCAGTCCCTGTCTGGAGGCAACGATGCCGATAGCCTGCAGGGCGGGAACGGCTTTGATCAGGGCCTCTTTGGCGATGCCGGGAATGACACGCTGGTCGCGGGCGGGGGCATTAATCAGGAACTTTATGGCGGCAATGACGCCGATAGCCTGCTGGGCAGCACCAATAATGACCTCCTGGATGGTGGCCTTGGCAATGATACGCTCAGTGGCGGTGCTGGCCATGATAGTCTTATCGGTAACTCTGGCACGGATTGGGCCAGCTACAGCGCTGCCACGGGCGCGGTCACGGTCAATCTCGGCGCGGGCACTGCATCCGGCGCGGATGGCGCTGACAGCCTGAGCGGGATTGAAAATATCCGCGGCGGTGATTTCGCTGACAGCATCCTGGGCAATGCTGGGGATAATTGGCTGGTTGGCGGAGGGGGCGTTGATACGCTCTCTGGCCTTGGCGGTCAGGATACGCTGGTCGCGGGCGCGGGCAATGATGCCCTGCTGTATGGTGGCGAAGGCAGTGATCGGCTGGAAGCCGGCAGCGGCCAATTTCAATACCTCAATGGCCAGGCAGACAATGATGTATTGATCGCGGGCAGCGGGGCCAACCAATATCTTTTCGGTGGCTACAATAATGATCAGCTTCAGGGCGGAAGCGGGAATTACCAATATCTGTTCGGGGAATGGGGCGATGATAGCCTGGCCGGCGGCACTGGATCCTTCCAGTCGCTCTATGGCGGCCAAGGCATGGATAGGCTTGTGGGCGGGTCGGGGAACAATCAGTATCTGTTCGGCGAAGCTGGCGCTGACACCCTGATTGGTGGTGCAACAGGGTTGAATTTGCAGTATATTTTCGGAGGTGACGATGCCGACAGCCTGCTGGGGGGCTCCGGCGGCAAACAATACCTCTATGGCGGCCTTGGCAGCGATACGTTGGTGGCGGGTGCTGCGGGTCAGACGCTTTCCGGCGACGAGGGTGTAGACAGCCTTGTTGGCAGCAGTGGCGGTGATTGGCTCAGTTTCGGGGATGGGAATGAAAACTATGCCTACCCGCGTGGTGGTGGCAGCGATACGCTGGATGGCGGGAATGGCAGCGATATCCTCGATCTCTCCGCCGGTGACTGGAACCAAAGCACGGCCGATGGTTGGACGATTTATACCAGTAGCACTGCGACGCTTTATGCCCGAAATTGGGAGGCGGTTTTAAGGGGCGACGATACGATCATCGGTAATGGATTTGAAGCTGTTCACTACTTCGCCGGCACCGGTGCGGATAGCTTGGTGGGTGGCTCGGGCAATTTTGTGCAACTCCATGGCCAAACGGGCGACGACACGTTGCTTTCCGGGCTTGGTCAATATCAATATCTGTTTGGCGGCGATGGAGCAGACAGCCTAATGGCTGTTTCCCATGTGCCTGAAACTTCGCGCTCCGCACCGTATCACTATCTGTTTGGTCAGGATGGTAACGACACCCTGTCCGCAGGTAGTGGAAGTAATATCTACCTTAACGGCGGCGAGGGTGGCGATAGCCTGCTTGGTGGCAGCGGTGCCTTCCAAAACCTGTTTGGCGAGGGTGGCAATGATACGATCCGCGCTGGAACCGGCGAAGATCAATTCATTGATGGCGGGGCCGGCGATGATGTGATCCTGGTCGGTAACGTCACCGTCGCCGACATCATGGCGCTGTTCGTTAACTGGTAGCCGCGTGCGGTGAGCGCTTGACCCAAATTCGGGTCAAGGCAGCGTGCCTCAAATAGAAAAGGCGGTGGAAATTCCACCGCCTTTTTTGTTGGGGCCATGCTGCCGCACCACCTTAAACAGAGTCCCCTTTTCAGGCGCATATCGTGACCTTATTGCCACCGCGTGTTGACGCGTGCCGCGCCAACTCAGTGCCGCGTTTCAGGCGGAAGCGCTCCATGATCATCAATCACAGGATCAATCTGTCCGAAAGCCGAGCCCGTTATCCCCGCCCCAAGAACCCCTATGGAGCGCCCTGGCGTCGTGGCGATCAATACCCGCTAGGCGCGC
Organism: Alphaproteobacteria bacterium; assembly: GCA_026400795.1. GTDB lineage: Bacteria > Pseudomonadota > Alphaproteobacteria > Acetobacterales > Acetobacteraceae > Neoroseomonas. The sequence continues at coordinate 2,967 of JAPLOJ010000242.1, read as the reverse complement.
TTGGATCTGCCTAAGCAATATCTGCCGTGGCAAGCATGGCGGTTTGGCGCTGGCGTAGGCAGGGCGGAGTTTGGCTGGGGGACCTGGATTCGAACCAAGACTGTCCGAGTCAGAGTCGGAAGTTCTACCGTTAAACTATCCCCCAAGCAGCAATGTACTTAGCACGAGCCCTGCTGCGCTTCAACTCGTCCCCCTCGAAAGCGCTTGCCCTCGGGACCAGATATCCGGATCATGGAAAGACCGCCCCTCAAGGGTCGGCACAATAGGACCAATGACCGAAACCGCCCCGCATCTCGCCCGCGAAGCCGAGCCCGCCCCGTCGCCCATGCGGGCGGAGGCTTCCGGCGCGGCCTATGCGGCGCTTGATCTCGGCACCAATAATTGCCGACTGCTGATCGCAACCCCCAGCCAGACTGGCTTTCGCGTACTGGATTCCTTCAGCCGCGTGGTGCGGCTCGGCGAAGGCTTGGGCAGTAGCGGGCAGCTTTCGGCCGCTTCCATGGACCGCGCCTTGGCCGCCCTTGGCGCCTGCGCCGACAAACTCTCTCGCCGGCCCTTGCGCGGATTTGAGGCGGTGGCGACCGAAGCCTGCCGCCAGGCTGGCAATGGCCCGGCCTTCATCGCGCGGGTTGAGGCGGAAACGGGCATCAGGCTTCGCATCATCACGGGGCGGGAAGAAGCGGAACTCGCCATGGAATCCTGCGCTGCCCTTCTGGAAGCATCCGATCGGCGCGCGTTGCTGTTCGATATCGGCGGCGGCAGCACCGAAATCGCCTGGATCCGCGCCGCCGCCAGACTTGGCGATGTGCCGGAGTTGATCGGCTATATCTCCCTTCCGGTGGGCGTTGTGACACTCGCTGAGCGCTGCGGTGCCGCCTGTTTCACTGAAGCGGGCTTCTTCGCCGTGGTGGATGAGGTGGCGGCCCAATTGGAAGGCTGTGATCGCCTGCATTGCAACGGCCAGGAAATCCATGGCGGCGGCGTGCGGCTTATGGGTACTTCCGGCACCGTCACCACGCTGGCCGGCGTTGTCATGGCGCTGCCGCGCTATCGCCGCCCGCTGGTGGATGGCTCGACCCTTGATTGTGAGGCCGCCGATGCCGCCTTGGGTGATCTTTTCGCCATGGGCCGCGCGGAATTGGCCGCGCACCCCTGTGTGGGGCCGGAACGCGTGGATTACGTGCTGCCAGGCTGCGCGATTTACGCCGCGATCCGGCGCATTTGGCCAACGCGGAGCCTCCGCGTCGCGGATCGCGGCCTGCGTGAGGGCATGTTGCTGCGGATGATGCGCGCGGACCGCGAAGCTGCCCGGCGCAGCCCGCCACGGTACCGGTAAGCTCAGCCATGGCCAAACCAAGCCCGCCCGGCAGCAGCCGGGGCCTTACCCAGCGCCTGCGCAGCGCCGAAGGGCGCAGCACAGCGAGCCAGAAATGGCTCAATCGGCAATTGAATGATCCCTATGTGCGCGCCGCCAAGGAACGCGGCCTGCGTTCTCGCGCGGCCTTCAAGCTGCTTGAGATGAATGAAAAGGTAAAACTGCTTCGCCCCGGTGCGCGGGTGGTGGATTTAGGCGCGGCGCCTGGCGGCTGGACTCAGGTGGCGGTGCAGGAAGTGGGCGCCCGCGGGCAGGTGGTGGCGCTGGACATCCTGCCCATGGACCCGGTGCCGGGGGCGACCACGCTGCAAGGCGATTTCCAGGAGCAGGAGGCCGAGGCACGCATCATCGCAGCCCTTGGCGGCATGGCTGATCTGGTGCTGTCCGATATGGCGCCCAATACCACGGGCCATGGCGCGACGGATCATTTGCGCATCATGGCGCTTGCTGAATTGGCGCTGGATTTTGCGCTGAAGGTGCTGGCGCCCGGTGGCGGATTTGTTGCAAAGGTGTTTCAGGGCGGGTCTGAGAAAGAAATGCTGGTGATGCTCAAGCGTCATTTTACCAGCGTGCGGCATGTGAAGCCTCCGGCAAGCCGGAAGGAATCGGCTGAATTATATGTGGTGGCGAGCGGCTTTCGCGGGTGAATTGTATCCTCGGTGATTGCGCCCAGCGACATCAAGGACTATGGAGGGTCGCCAAGGTAGCGCAACGCGAAAGCCCCTCCATGGCACTTGATTCTCCTCCCCCTTCCGCTGGCTCTTTTGGCGGCATTATGCCCATTGCTGAGGCTTATGCCTTTGATGATGTGTTGCTGGTGCCCGCCTATTCCACCGTGCTGCCGGCGCAGACCCTGGCGCATACGCGGCTCACCAAGGAAATCCGGCTGAATATTCCGCTGATTTCGGCGGCGATGGATACGGTGACAGAAGCCCCCATGGCGATTGCCATGGCGCAGGCTGGCGGCATTGGCGTGATCCACAAGAACTTCTCGCCGGAAGATCAGGCCGCGCAGGCGCGGCAAGTGAAGAAATTCGAATCCGGCATGGTGGTGAATCCGCTGACGGTACATCCGGACCAGACGCTCGCCGAAGTGCGCGCGCTGCAGGAACGGCATCGCATCAGCGGCATTCCGGTGGTGGAACGTGGTTCGGGACGGCTTGTTGGCATTATCACCAATCGCGATGTGCGTTTCGCCACCGATCCTAATCTGCGGGTTTATGAGTTGATGACGCGTGAGGGCCTTGTCACCGCGTCACCCGATGTCACGCCGGATGAGGCGCGCACGCTTTTGCATAAGCATCGCATCGAAAAGCTGCTGGTGGTGGATGAAGCGCAGCGCTGCGTGGGCCTTGTCACCGTCAAGGATATGGACAAGGCGCAGGCTAATCCCAATGCATCGAAGGATGGCATGGGAAGGCTGCGTGCGGCGGCGGCGACGGGTGTTGGTGATGATGGCTTGCACCGCGCGGAATTGCTGGTGGCGGCGGGCGTGGATGTTGTTGTGGTGGACACCGCGCATGGCCATTCCGGTGGCGTGATGCAGGCAGTGGAGCGCATCAAGCGGCTTTCCAATTCCGTGCAGGTGATTG
>JAPLOJ010000189.1 GCA_026400795.1 Alphaproteobacteria bacterium | reverse complement strand
TCGAACATCACGACGTCGCCAAGTTCCTTGAGACCAATGAGATGAGCCAAAGTGCCGCCGATATTACCGGCGCCGACCAAAGCAATTTTATTGCGGGCCATGTCGCTTCCTTAAACCTTGCCTGGAAAACGCCCGACTCCTAGCCCCGAAGCCTTCGCCCGGCAAGGCGGGCTGCGCTCAGGCCGGGCTCTGCCCGCCCAGATGCGGCAGGGCCAGGTATTCCTGGCTTTGCATTTCCGCGAGTCGGGAAGCCGTGCGCTCAAACATCGCCGCATTGGTGCCGCGTTCATAAAGCTGATCGGGGCTTGATGCGGCACTCGCCACCAGCTTGCAGCGGTGTTCGTAAAGCGTGTCGCTGCCGGTGATGAAGCGGCGCGCCCGGTCGAAATTCTCCGGCCCCAGGCGAGGGATGTCATCCACCACCAGGCTATGGAAGGCCTGGGCAATGGCCAGGTAATCCGCCGGGCCAAGCGGCTTGCCGCAAAGCTGGTTGAAGTCGAAGCGGGCCACGCCCCGGGCGGCTTCCGGCACCTCAATAACCCGACCGAGCAAGGGTAGCTCCATAGGCTCCCCCCTTGCCTGCCCCGTAAGTTCGGTAAAGGCCGTATCCAAGGCGGCCTCGGCCCGGCCATCGGCGGGGACATGCCAGGTGGGCAGGCTTCTGATCCTTTCGCGCCGGTAATCCCGGGCGGCGGCGAGCGGCCAGACCTCCACTCGGCGCTTGATCAGGGTGATGAAGGGCAGAAAGGCGTCGCGCCCGGGCTGGCCCTTGAACAGATCATCCGGCGCAGTGTTGGAGGTCGCGACCATCACCGTGCCACGGGCAAAAAGCGCCTCAAACAACCGGCCCAGGATCATGGCATCGGCAATGTCATGCACCTGGAATTCGTCAAAACAGAGCAAGGCAGCATCAGCGGCAACAGAATCGGCCAAGGGCGGGATGGGGTCCGCGCTATCGCCATGCACCTGCTTCCAGCCATGAATGCGCCGATGCGCCTGCTGCATGAAGGCGTGGAAATGGAGCCTTTGCTTGCGCGGCACCTCGGCGGTTTCAAAAAACAGGTCCATGAGCATGGATTTGCCGCGCCCGACTTCCCCCACCAGGTAAAGCCCCTGCGGGGGCTCCCGGCGCGGCGGGGCGGTGGTGCGGCCAAAAAGCCGACCGAGCAGCCCGGCGGGCTTGGGTGCAGCGTCCAAGGGGGCGGGGTCATAGCCGCGCAGCGCCTGCCAAAGGGCCTGCAAACGCTCCATCGCCGCAGCCTGGGCGGGATCGGGCGCCAATTCACCGGACGCGAGGCGCGCCTGATAGGCCGACCATGGCCCAGGCGCCGTCCCTTTGGACTTCGAGTCGCTTTCCTCAACAAGCTGCATAAGGCGGCTCTAGCCCGGCAGGCGCGGCCCCACAATCTGACCAGCATTGATCGGGCGCGCCAAAGCTTCTAGGTGAAGGAAACAACGAATTGTCGGGCCGCCATGATCCGTTCAGCCGCAATCCTCTATGCCTCCGATGGGTATGTTTCCGAAGGCCGCGCCATGCTGGGCAGGCGGGTTGCCGGGGATAGTTTCCTCAATGGCCTGCTCCGCCATGGCGGGCTTGAATCCCTGGTTGGGCTGATGCTGAACGACCGGGAGGCGCAAGGCTTTCCGGCAGAAATCCAGGCCCGCGCCCCCAGCTTGCGCGTGCAAATGGCGACTTACGAAACACCCCAGCCGGTGATGGAAGCGGGCACCCTGTTCCTGCCCGGGCCGGGCCTTGATAGTTATGCCTTTTGGCGGCGGCGGATTGGCAATCAGCGCGGCTTCAGCCTTTGCGGGGTTACGCATACCACCTCCACCGATCGGGTGATGCAGGCGCTGGCCACTGGCCTAACCGCTCCGGTGCAGCCTTGGGATGCGATCATCTGCACCTCCCGCGCGGTGCAGAGCATGGTGCGGCGGCAATTGCAGGAAAATGTGCATTATCTGCAATCGGCGCTCGGCGCGACGCGGACCGGCGTGCCCTTGCTTCCCATGATTCCGCTTGGCGTGGATTGCGATGCCTTCAAGCGCGACCCGGCGCTGGGGGTGGCTTATCGCCAGGAATTGGGCATCGGGGCCGAGGATATCGCCATCATCCTGGTGGCGCGCCTGTCGAATTCTACCAAGTTCTCGCCGCTGCCCATGTATCTTGCTTTACAGCGCGCGGCCGAAAGGCGGGGGCGGAAGCTGCATTTGTTGCTGGCAGGCTGGATTGAAGGCGATGGGTCGCGCGCCGCCTTTACGGAGGGCGCCAAAAGGGCCTGCCCGGATGTGCAGGTACATTTCGTGGATGGTCAGAATGCGGAAATCCGCGCCAAGGCCTGGGCGGCGGCCGATATCTTCACCCTGCCCGTGGATAATGTGCAGGAAACCTTCGGGCTCGCCCCTGTCGAAGCCATGGCGGCCGGCCTGCCCGTGGTAGTGACGGATTGGGACGGCTTCCGCGACACGGTTGAAGATGGCGTGACGGGCTTTCGTATCCCGACCATCATGGGTGGGAATGGCAATGCCATTTCATTGCGCTATCAGATGGGTGCGGATGATTACAACGCCTATTTGCGCAATACGTCTCAAGCGATTGCCATGGATATTGGCGCGGCCGCAGATGCCTATCATCGCCTCGCGGAAGATGCGGGCTTGCGTCGGCAAATGGGCGAAGCGGCCCAGGCACGTGCGCGGCGGATGTATGATTGGGCCGCCGTCATTCCGCAATATCTGGCACTTTGGGAGGAACAGGCGCGCATCCGCACAAAGGCAAAGGAATTCGCCCCCCTGATCAGGGGCCGCCAGCCCGCGCCAACGCGTCCAGACCCCTTCATGCTGTTTGCCGATTACCCCACGCGGCGCCTGGAACCAGGCCAGCGCGTGAGCCTGGTGCCTGGTGCAAATCTTGATCGCTTGCGTGAATTGGCCGCCATCCCCGGCACGGTGGCGCGCGGCCAATTGCTGCCATCCTTGAACGGCTTCGGCATCATGCTGGGACGCCTGGCGGAGGGCAGCATGACGGCGGCGGAATTGGGCGGCACGTTACCGCCCGACCAGCGCCCGCGCGCCGGCGCCGGCATGGTTTGGATGATGAAGCTTGGCCTGATCACCATCACCCCCGCCGAAGAAGCAAAGGCGGAATGATGTGAAGCCAATGCCATCCGGTCGGCCTTGGTTAGCGCGCGGATGAGCCCGTTCCTTTACATCCGCGGTCACGGCTCAGTGCTTGGCCCTGAACGCCGCGCGGCAGCGCCTGGACCGGCCGGCGCATTGGGCGCAGTCCCAGCGTTTTCCAGTGCCAAAGCATGATCCGTTCAGCCGCGATCCTGTATGCATCTGATGGGTTCGTCGCCGGCAACCAAGCAAGACTTGGCCGACGCGTTGCGGGGGATAGTTTCCTGAATGGCCTGCTGCGCCATGGCGGGCTTGAAACGCTTGTTGGGCTGATGACCCATGACCGAGAGGAAGCGGGCTTCAAGGCCGAGATCGCGGCGCGCGCCCCCGGGCTCAAGATACAGATCGCGCGCTATGAGGCGCCGCAGCCATTGCTGGAAGCCGGTATCCTTTTCCAGCCCGGGCCGCGTTTGGCGAATGCAGCCTTCTGGCGCCGACGCCTGGGCAATCAGCGCAGCTTCAGCCTGAGCGGCGTTATCCACACGCTTTCAACCGAGCGGATCATGGAAGGCTTGGCCAATGGCGTGACCGCGCCGATACAGGCTTGGGATGCCATCATCTGCACCTCTCGTGCAGGTCAGGGCATGGTGCGCCGACAATTGCAGGAAAATACCCACTACCTGCAACAGGCGCTGGGCGCGACGCGCACCGCGATGCCCATGCTGCCCGTGATTCCGCTTGGCGTGGATTGCGATAGCTTCAGTCGTGACCCGTCGCTGGGCGCTGCCTATCGCCAGGAATTGGGCATCGGCGCGGAGCATATCGTGTTTCTTTTGGTCGGGCGTCTTTCCATCCGCACCAAGTTATCGCCGCTGCCAATGTATCTGGCGCTGCAGCGCGCTGCAGAACGGCGTGGGCGGAAACTGCATTTGATCTTTACCGGTCAATTTGACGATGATCGGTCGCGCACGGTCTTCACCGAAGGCGCCAAGCGGGCCTGCCCGGATGTGACGGTGCATTACGTCAATGGCCATGACGCCGACATCTACGCAAAAGCTTGGGCGGCGGCGGATATCTTCACGCTGCCCGCGGATAATCTGCAGGAAACCTTCGGGCTGGCACCAGTAGAGGCGATGGCGGCGGGACTGCCCGTAGTTGTCACGGATTGGGATGGCTTTCGCGATACGGTTGAAGATGGCGTGACGGGGTTTCGTATTCCAACCCTGATGGGCGGGGACAGCAGAAGCATCGCGATGCGCTACCATATGGGCCTTGATGACCATGCAGGCTATTTGCGCAATGCGGCGCAGGCGACAGCCATGGATATCGGCGCAGCGGCGGATGCCTATCATCGCCTCGCGGAAGATGCGGCCTTGCGCCGGCAAATGGGTATGGCGGCAGCCGCACGTGCGCGGCGGATGTATGATTGGGCCGCCGTCATCCCGCAATATTTGGCGCTCTGGCAGGAACAGGCACGCATCCGCGCCAAGGCCCGCGAATTCGCGCCGCTGATCAAGGGCCGCCAAGCGTCCCCCAATCATCCCGATCCTTTCATGCTGTTCGCCGAATATCCAACGCGACGCCTGGAACCTGGGCAGCGCGTGAGCCTGGTACCTGGCGCCAATCTTGATCGGTTACGGGCACTTGCCGCGATTCCGGGCACGATCGCGCGGGGCGCCTTGCTGCCTTCGCTGCCCAGCTTTCGCATTATGCTGGAACGCTTGGCCGAGCGGAGCATGACAACGGCGGAATTGGGCAGCACGCTGCCACTGGATCAGAGGCCACTCGCCGGGGCCGGCATGGTGTGGATGATGAAGCTTGGCCTGATCACCATCGCGCCTGCCGAAGAAGCCAAGCCCGATTGACTTGACGCGCTTGCCAACCGGGCGTCCGATGCGCGCGCCATGCGCAGCGCATGGCGCGCCTTGGGGTAGAGCATTATGGCAACGCATGATCGGCACGACACCTTTGATCCAATCAGCCTGGAAATCTACTGGTCCCGCCTGATTTCCATTGCCGATGAGGCCGCAACTGGCCTGTTGCGCACGGCCTTTTCCACCATTGTCCGCGAATCAAATGACTTCGCGACGGTGCTGATGGATCGCAATGGGGATTCGATCAGCGAGAATACCGGCGGCATTGCCTCCTTCTCCTGCATTCTGCCGAAAACCACGAAAACATTTCTGGAACGCTTCCCGGCCGAGACCTGGCAGCCAGGTGATTGCGTGATCACGAATGATCCCTGGCTTGCCACCGGGCATTTGCCGGATTTCACCGCGGTCAGCCCGATTTTCCACAAAGGGCGGTTGGTGGGCTTTGCCGGTTCCATTTCACATTCGCCCGATGTCGGCGGCGCGCTTTGGTCCGCCGATTGCCGGGAATTGTTTGAGGAAGGCATCCGCATCCCCCCTTCCCGCCTGTTTCGCGCCGGCAAGCGCAATGAGGATTTGGTGGAAGTCCTACTCGCGAATGTGCGCCTGCCACGGCAAGTGATGGGCGATCTGGAAGCGCAGGTGATTGCGAATGAGGTCTGCGCGCGCGGCGTTGATGAATTTCTGGGCGATACGGGCCTGCCTGATCTGCAAGGGTTGGGGGCTGCACTGCATCAGCGGGCGGACGCCGCCATGCGCCGTGCCATCGCGGCGCTGCCTGATGGCACCTGGCATTCCACCCTGGAAGCGGATGGCTTTGATGAGGCGATTACACGCATTGTCTGCGCCGTTACCATCAAGGGTGAGACGATGCATATTGATTTCGCCGGCAGTTCCAAACAGGTGGATCGCGGCATCAATTGCGTGATGAATTACACCCATGCCTATTCGGTTTATCCGGTGAAATGCGC
>JAPLOJ010000163.1 GCA_026400795.1 Alphaproteobacteria bacterium | reverse complement strand
GTGCGCGCCACGGGTGCCCGCATGGTGCTCGGCAATACCTATCACCTCATGCTGCGGCCGGGGGCAGAGCGCATCGCGCGGCTTGGTGGCCTGCATCGCTTCATGGATTGGCACGGACCGATCCTGACTGATTCAGGGGGCTTTCAAGTCATGTCGCTTTCGGGCTTGCGCAAGATGGATGCGGATGGCGTCACCTTTCAAAGCCATGTGGATGGATCACGCCATCGGCTGACACCGGAACGCAGCGTTGAAATCCAGCATCTGCTCGGCGCTGATGTGACCATGTGCTTTGACGAATGCACGCCTTTTCCCGCAACCCATGAACAGGCCGCCACATCCATGCGGCTTTCCATGCGCTGGGCGGCGCGCAGCCGTGAAGCCTTTGTGCCGAGGCCCGGCCACGGCTTGTTCGGCATTGTCCAGGGCAGTGTTTTCCCTGATCTGCGCGCGGAAAGTGTCGCGGCACTCACCGGCATTGGCTTTGAAGGCTATGCGGTGGGCGGGCTTGCCGTGGGTGAAGGCCAGGAAGCCATGTTCACCACGCTGGAATGTACCACGCCGCTGCTGCCCACCGATAAGCCACGCTATCTGATGGGTGTTGGCACGCCTTCTGATCTGATCGGCGCGGTGCGCCGCGGCATAGATATGTTTGATTGCGTCATGCCGACACGTTCCGGCCGCACAGGGCGCGCCTATACACGGGGCGGTGTGATCAATATCCGCAATGCCCGCCATGCCGAAGATAACCGCCCGCTTGATCCTGACTGCCCCTGCCCCGCTTGCAGGAGCCATTCGCGTGCCTATCTGCATCACCTGTTCAAGGCGAATGAAATGCTGGGGCCCATGCTGCTGACGTGGCACAATATCCAATACTATCAGGACCTGATGGCGGAACTCCGCGCCGGCATCCTGGCAGGCGATCTCGCCGGCACTGCCGCGCGCATAGAAGCCGGCTGGCAGGCGGAAAAGGAAAATGCAGCATGAGCGATCTTTCGCATCTGACGCAGCTTGGCCAGGCGGCCCAGCAACCGCAAAACCCGGAACAGGCGGTGCTGGAACGTGTGGGCAATCCGCATCCCGGCCTGCGTTATTGCATCCGCTTCACCGCGCCGGAATTCACCTCACTCTGCCCGCTCACGGGTCAGCCGGATTTCGCGCATCTGGTGATTGATTACGTGCCGGATGCCTGGATTGTGGAAAGCAAATCGCTCAAGCTGTATCTCGCTTCCTTTCGCAATCACGGCGCCTTCCATGAAGCCTGCACGCTGGATATCGCGCAGCGCCTGATGGGCTTGCTCACCCCACATTGGCTCCGCATCGGCGGTTATTGGTATCCGCGCGGCGGCATTCCCATTGATGTCTTCTGGCAAAGCGGCGCGCCGCCGGAAGCGGTCTGGATTCCGGCGCAGGAAGTGCAGCCCTATCGTGGGCGCGGCTGACGCCATCAGGGCTGAGGCCACGCGCCTCGGCTTCGACGCCATTGGCTTTGCGCCGGCGCGCCTCGGGCCAGAAATACGCGAACGGCTTCAGGCATTTTTGGCGGATGGCATGCATGGCGGCATGGGCTGGATGGAAGCCCGCGCTGACCAACGCGCCGACCCGCGCGCGCTTTGGCCAGAAGCGCGGAGCGTGATTGCGCTCGGCCTTTCCTATGCGCCCGAGACTGATCCGCTGGAAAGCCTGGCCTGGCAGGACCGCGCGACGATCAGCGTCTATGCGCGCAATCGCGATTATCATGATGTGGTCAAGAAACGCCTGAAGGCGCTGGCGCGTTGGATAGTGGCGCATTTCGCCGATGCTGGTGTGAAGGTTTTCGTGGATACCGCGCCCGTGATGGAAAAACCCTTGGCGCAGCAGGCGGGTTTGGGCTGGCAGGGTAAGCATACCAATCTTGTCTCCCGCACCCATGGGTCCTGGCTGTTTCTGGGCGAGATTTACACCACGCTCGATCTCAGCCCTGATGCGCCGGAGATCGATCATTGCGGCAGTTGCTCACGCTGCCTTGATATCTGCCCGACCAAGGCATTCCCGGCGCCTTATCGCTTGGATGCGCGGCGCTGCATTTCCTACCTCACGATCGAACATCACGGCCCGATCCCTGAGGAATTCCGCAAGCCCATGGGCAATCGCATTTATGGCTGTGATGATTGCCTGGCGGTCTGTCCCTGGAATAAATTCGCGGCCACGCATCAGGAACCTGCTTTTGCGCCGCGGGCAGAACTCACCGCGCCAAAACTGGCAGATTTGGCCGCGCTGGATGATGCGGCCTTTCGTGCGCTGTTTTCCGGTAGCCCCATCAAGCGTATCGGGCGTAATCGCTTCCTCCGCAATGTGCTGATCGCCATTGGTAATTCCGCGACACCTAGCCTAAGGGAAACGGCGCGCAGCCTTTGCGCGGATGCTGACCCTGTGGTCGCGGAAGCCGCAGCCTGGGCCGTAGCGCAATTGGATCAAACCGCATGACCCAAGAAAAAGCGCTCGTCCTTTTCAGCGGCGGGCAGGATTCCGCAACCTGCCTCGCCTGGGCATTGGATCGTTTCGCGCAGGTGGAAACCATCGGGTTTGACTATGGCCAGCGCCACAAGATCGAACTTGATGTTCGCGACAGCTTTCGCGCTGACTTGCTTGCAGCCCGCCCTGAATGGCGCGCAAAGCTCGGCACAGACCATCTCATCCGCCTGGATGCTTTGGGCCAAGTTTCCGATACTGCGCTGACTTCCGAAGCCACCATCGCGTTTAACACCGATGGCCTGCCCAATACTTTCGTGCCAGGACGCAACATTATTTTCCTGAGCTTCGCCGCCACTATCGCCTATCGCCGCGGCATCAAGCACATTGTGGGCGGCATGTGTGAGACGGATTACTCCGGCTATCCCGATTGCCGAGATGATACGATCAAGGCGCTGCAAGTGGCGCTCAACCTCGGCATGGATCGGCGCTTTGTCTTGGAAACGCCGCTGATGTGGCTGGACAAGGCCGCGACCTGGCGGTTGGCGGAAAGCCTTGGCGGAGCACCCTTGGTGGCGGCGCTGCTGGAACACACGCATAGCTGCTACCTGGGTGATCGCAGCCAGCGCCACGCCTGGGGCTATGGTTGCGGCACCTGTCCTGCCTGCGACTTGCGCGCCAAGGGCTGGGCGGCCTATTCAGCCGTTGAAATCCCATGAACCTTTCCCCCCGCCTTCAAGGCTTCGCCTTCCTGATCGGCTTCGCGCTTTGTATTCCGACAGCGAATTGGATGATCGGGAATCTCGGCAGCTTCTGCGCCCCGAACGGCCCCTGCCTGATCCCTGTCGCGCCCGGCATCATGGCTCCATCAGGCGTGCTGATGATTGGTTTGGCACTGGTGCTGAGGGATTTGGTGCAGCGCCGCCTTGGCCTGATCTGGGCCTTCGCCGCCATTGCGGCGGGCGTAGTGCTTTCGGCTTTATTGGCGCCGCCGGCTTTGGTGCTGGCCTCGGCGGTGGCTTTCCTGCTGAGCGAAACCGCTGATCTTGCCGTCTATACGCCGCTGCAAAAGCGCGGCCTGGTGCTGGCTGTGGCGGCAAGCGGCGCGGTCGGCCTTGTGGTGGATAGCGTGGTCTTCCTGTTTCTCGCCTTTGGCAGCCTGGATTTCCTGGCCGGGCAGATCATTGGCAAGGCCTGGATGGTGCTGTTGGCCTTGCCCTTCATTCACTGGCTGCGCCGGCATGATGCGCGGCGCGGCATTCAGGCCGCCTGATCAATCGGGCTTTACGCTGAATTCGCGCACTACGGCGCTCCATTTCGCCACCTCCGCATCCAGAAAGCGCGCGAGCCCCGCAGGATCAGACAGCACCAGCCGCGCCTGCTGAGTCTGCGTCATTTGCGTCCGAATGCGCTCTTCGGAAAGCGTCTCACGCAGCGCAGTGTTCATGCGCGCCACCAATTCAGCCGGCGTGCCGGCTGGCGCGAAAACACCCCACCAGGCTTCCGCCTGCAAGCCAGGGAAGCCGCTTTCTTCCGCGGTCGGTAAATCACTCAACGCCGGCAGCCGCGCGGGGCCAAATTGCGCGACGGCGCGGAAAGTGCCGGCAGCGATTTGTGCCGCCACCAGCGCGGCCGAGCCGATCATCATATCCACCGTGCCCGCCATGGTGTCATTCACCGCAAGCCCACCGCTGCGATAAGGAATATGCGTGAGCCGCGTGCCGCTGCGCGCCTGGAACTGGATCATGGCCAAATGCCCGATCGTGCCATTGCCGGTGGACCCAAAGGAAACCGCATCTGGCCGCGCCTTCGCCGCCGCCACCACATCGGCCAAGGACCGAAACGGCTTATCCGCACGACACGCAATCACATAAGGCGCGCCGCCAATCAGCATCACCGGGTCAAGATCACGCGTCAGGTTGAAAGGCAAATTCGCGAGCAGCGCCGGCATGGTCGCGTGGCTGTCGAAAGTCAGCAGCCAAGTCTGACCATCAGGCCGCGCCTTAGCGACCGCATCTGTCCCGATGGACCCCGCCGCACCAGGGCGGTTTTCCACGATAATCGGCACGCCAAGCCTTTGCATCAGCCCGGGCGAAACCAGCCGCGCGACCGCATCCGTGGACCCGCCTGGCCCGAAAGGCACAACAATGCGAATGGAATTGCCCTGTGCCTGGGCCGGCAGAATGCTGGCTGCCGCCAGGCCACCCAGCGCCGCACGACGCGTAAGCTTCATGATCCTGTCTCCCTTCTGTTTTTGCTTATTCCATCAGATCGAGAACGGAAGGATGAAACAATTCCTCCGGT
>JAPLOJ010000155.1:12544-14757 GCA_026400795.1 Alphaproteobacteria bacterium | reverse complement strand
CACCTATGGCTATTGCGAGGAAAGCGGAGAGCCGATTTCGCTCCGCCGCCTGGAAGCCCGCCCCATCGCCACCATGACGATCGAGGCGCAGGAGCGCCATGAACGCATGGAACGGGTGCATCGCGACGATTGAGACTGTCCCGCTCACATACGTTCACGGGACACGCTCTAGACTTTGTTTGATCGCATTTTCCGAGTCGCCAAGTGGTTCCACTTGGCTTGAAAATGCTCTGGGCAGGGGCAATTGCCCGCTACAAAAACCCCACCGGGTCCACATCCACCTGCACCCGGACATTGCCGGGTACATCCACCTTCGATAGCCATTCGGCCAATAGACGCTGCACACCAATATCGCGCCGCGCCTTGAGCAAAAGCCGGCGCCGATGCCGCCCGCGCAGCAAGGCGAGCGGCGCGGGCGCGGGGCCCAGAACCTCCATCCCCTCCCCCATCGGCGCTGCGCGGCCCAAATCCCGCGCTACGCGTTCGGCAGCTTTTTCATCCGGGGAACTGACGATCAGCGCGGCCAGCCGGCCGAAGGGGGGCCAATGACCGGGCCGCCGTGCCTCCGCCTCGGCGGCCATGAAGGCTTCATATTCGCCGGATACCAGCGCCTGCATCACCGGATGATCCGGGGAGAAGCTTTGCAGCAACACGCGCCCGGGATGTTCCGCACGCCCGGCGCGGCCGGCCACCTGATGCAGCAATTGCACGGTGCGCTCAGCCGCGCGCAGATCACCGCCGGCAAGGCCCAAATCAGCATCCACCACGCCAACCAGCGTCAGATAGGGAAAATGCCAGCCCTTGGCGACGATTTGTGTGCCGATGATCAAATCAACCTCGCGCTTTTCAATCGCCTCGGCGGCGGCAGAAGCGGCGGCGGGGCCGGGCAGCGTATCAGATGCCATGACCAGGCGGCGCGCTTCGGGGAAAAGCAAAGCGGCTTCTTCCAAAACCCGCTCCACCCCGGGCCCGATTGGCACCGTGCTATGTGGTGCGGCGCAGCTTGGGCAATGGCCGGGCGGCGCTTCGACATGGCCGCAATGGTGGCATTGCAGCCGCCGCGCGGCGCGGTGTTCCACCAGCCACGCAGTGCAATTCGGGCAGCGCAGCCGATGGCCACAGGCGCGGCAAAGCGTGAGTGGCGCATAACCGCGCCGGTTCAGGAACAGCATGGCCTGTTCGCCGCGCTTCAGGGTTTCAGCGACCGCGGCCACCAGAGCCGGACTCAGGAAGCGCCCGCGCGGCGGGCTTTCGCGCCTGAGGTCAATCAGCCCAATCTCCGGCATTACCGCGCCACCGTGACGCGCCGCCAAATGGCATTCAGCGTAGCGCCCGGCGCGGGCGTTGGTGAGGGTTTCAAGCGAAGGCGTGGCGCTAACCAAAACGCACGCCGCATCCGACAAGCGCGCCCGCACCACGGCCATATCGCGCGCGTGATAGATCACGCCTTCTTCCTGCTTGAAGGCGGTTTCATGTTCCTCATCCACCACAATCAGGCCGAGATCGGGAAAGGGCAGAAACAGCGCCGAACGCGCGCCGACCAGTACTGTTGCGCGACCTTCGGCCACCGCGCGCCAGGTGATGCGCCGCGTGCGGGGTGAAAGCTCCGAATGCCAAAGTGCTGGGTCGGTGCCAAAACGCGCGCAGAAGCGATCAAGCCATTGCGCGGAAAGCGCGATTTCAGGAAGCAGCACCAAAGCCTGCCGCCCGGCCTGAAGTGCCGCAGCGATGGCTTCGAAATAGACCTCGGTCTTGCCGGAACCGGTCACGCCTGAAAGGAGCGTGGTGCTGTAGTCCTCGCGCGCCACGGCCGAGCGGAGCAGCGCCGCTGCCTCGGCCTGATCAGAATCCAGTAATGGGCCGGGGCGGGCCAGATCGGGGGGGCGGAATTCTTCCAGCGGCGGCAGCAGGCCCGGGATCAGCAAGCCGGCATCGGCCATGCCGCGCAACACAGCGGGTGCCACGCCGGCTTCCCGCGCCAGATCATCGGGGGCGCGCACATCGCCTGCCTGCAGCGCGGCCAGCACCCGCTGGCGCGCCGGCGTCAGGCGCGGCGCTTCGGGCATAGGATCAGCGCGGCACCAGCCGGCGCGATGGGGCTGGGCTTCCAAGGCAGCGGGGACGCTCATGGCCATGCGCAGCACCGCGCCGCGCGGGGAAAGCGTATAGGCCGCCACCCAATCCACGAAGCGGCGAAGCTTTTCCGGCATGGG
>JAPLOJ010000155.1:0-12468 GCA_026400795.1 Alphaproteobacteria bacterium | reverse complement strand
GGCAGGGCCGAATCGGGTACCTCGTCCCACACCACGCCAAGCACCTGCCGCCCGCCCAAGGGCACGGCGACGAAACTGCCGGGGGGCGGCACTTCACCCTCCGCCCGGTAATCATAGGCGTCGGCGAGTGGTAGCGGCAGCAGAACGCGCAAGCGTTTGGCAGAGTTTGAAGAAATTGTTTCAGGCAAAAGGGACTGCGTTCGCGAAGGGGCCGGCATGAGCTAAGGTTTAGCCCATTCGCGAAGGGAAGGCTTGCGCTTTGCTGCGCGTGGCGCCATTCCCCGCCAAAGCCTTGTCTTTCGCCATGCAGGATTGGAATTCATGAAGTTTTTCGTCGATACCGCCGAAGTTGCCGAAATCCGCGCCCTTGCCGAATTGGGCATGGTGGATGGCGTGACCACCAATCCATCGCTTATTGCCAAATCCGGCCGCGACATGAAGCAGGTGATTGCAGAAATCTGCGCCATCACGCCCGGGCCTGTCAGCGCCGAAGTGACCGCCACGGACGCTGCCGGCATGCTGGCCGAAGGGCGTTTTTTGCGCGCCATCGCGACCAATGTTGCGGTCAAGGTGCCGCTGACGGAAGCGGGGCTGATCGCCTGCCGGACGCTTGCGGCCGAAGGCACCTTGGTGAACGTCACGCTCTGCTTTTCCGCAGCCCAAGCGCTGCTGGCCGCCAAGGCGGGTGCCGCCTTCATTTCCCCCTTTGTCGGGCGGCTTGATGATATTGCGACGGATGGCATGCGGCTGATTGCGGACATTGTGCAGATATACCGCAATTACCCCACGCTCCGCACCGAGGTTTTGGTGGCTTCCATCCGTCACCCTATTCACCTCGTGGAAAGTGCCAAGCTTGGCGCGCATGTGGCGACGCTGCCGCCCAGCGTGATCCGCCAATTGCTGAAGCATCCGCTCACTGATCGCGGCCTGGAGGCGTTTCTGGCCGATTGGAAAAAGACAGGACAAAGCATCCTTTGAGCAGCCCGACCTCAGACGGGAAGGCCCCGAACGGGCCCTCGGCTGAGGAGGTGGAGGCTTTCTTGCGCGCCAATCCTGGATTTTTGGCGGCGCGGCCAGAGCTTTACCGGGTGCTGGCACCGCCGCGGCGCGTGCATGGCGATGGGCTGACCGATCACATGGCGGCGATGCTGGGTGCGGAACGCGAACGCGCTGCCGCGCTGGATGCGGAATTGCGCGTGGCTTTGGATGCGGAACGGGCGGGGCTTGGTCTGGTATCGCGCGTGCGCCTGGCGGTGCTGGCCCTGATGCGTTCAGATGATGCGCCGGAGACCGTGGCGCAGGAATGGCCCAATCTACTGGGGCTTGAGAGCTGCACGCTTTGTGTGGAGCCACCGGATAATCCCGGCCAGCTCTGGATGCGCCCGGAACAACGCCCCCTGCCGCGCGGCATGGTGGAAAAATTGCTCGGGCGCGGGCGCGATGTGCTGGTGCGCGACAAGCCCGAAGATGCGGACGCGCTGCATGGCGAAGCGGCTGGCCTGATTGCGCGCGATGCGTTGATACGCGTGGCGGTGGCGCAGCAACCACTGATGCTGCTTGCACTTGGCGCGCGGGACGCGCATGCCCTGCCGGCGCGGCATGGCACTGAACCCCTTGTGTTCCTGGGCCGCGCCGTGGCGGCGGCGATTTCAAGGTAGCATGACTGGCGCTGAGGCTGCCTCCGCCTGGCTTGGCTGGTTCGCCCAGGAACGCCGCGCGAGTGCGCATAGCATCGAAGCCTATGGGCGCGACGTGGCGCAATTCCTTGGCTTTCTGACACAGCATCTGGGTGCAGAGCCCGATCTGGTCGCGCTCGGCACCTTGCGGCCGGCGGATTTGCGCGCCTTTCTGTCCGCCCGCGCCATGGAAGGCAATGTGGGTGCGACCCGCGCCCGCAAGCTTGCCGCTGTACGGAGTTTCCTGCGCTATTTGCAGCGGCATCAGGGCATGGCGCCTGTGGCACTTGCTGGGCTGCGCGCGCCGCGTGCCAAAGTGCCTTTGCCGCGTGCGCTGAGTGTCAAGGAAGCGCGCGCCGCGGCGGAAGAAATCCCCGATGTCTATGCGCTGGGGCGGCATGAAAACCCGCGCCTGCAAGCGGCACGCGACCGCGCCTTGTTCACGCTGCTTTACGGCGCAGGGCTGAGATTGGGGGAGGCTTTGGCGCTGAATTTAGCCGATGCACCACGGCAGGGTTCGGAGGCTGCGCTTCGCGTAGTTGGCAAAGGCAATAAGGAAAGGCTGATGCCGATACTGCCGGTGATCCGAGATGCCATGGCGGCCTATCTGGCCCAACGCGGCAGCGGCGCGGTGGATGAGCCGCTGTTCATCGGCGCGCGTGGTGGGCGGCTTGATCCGGCGGTGGCACAAAAGCGCCTGCGTGATTTTCGTCGGCTTGCTGGCTTGCCCGAACATGCAAGCCCGCACGCGCTGCGGCATTCCTTCGCGACGCATTTGCTGGGCGGCGGCGCGGATTTGCGCGCCATTCAGGAATTGCTCGGCCATGCCAGCCTTTCCACCACGCAGCGCTATACGGCAGTGGATGCGGCAGCACTGCTGGAGACTTGGCGCAAGGCGCATCCTCGGGCGGATTGATACTGGACAGAGCTTAGTCTTGGCGTAGAAAATTTTTGAAATTGCGGGAGAAAAACCATGAGCATTCGTATCGGTATCGCCGGCATGGCCGGGCGTATGGGGCAGCTTTTGATTGAGGAAGTCACCGCCGCTGGTGCGGTGTGTGTGGGCGGCACGTTGCGCGCCGGCGGTAAGCCTGCACCGGCTGGCTTGCAAAGCTTTCCGGATATCGCCGCACTTTTCGCCGCTTCTGACGTGGTGATTGATTTCACCCATGCAGATACCGCCGCCACCCATGCCGCTGCTGCCGCCGCCTGCGGCAAGGGTTTTATTCTCGGCAGTTCAGGGCTTTCCGCAGCGGCAGAAGCAGCCGTGGCGGAAGCCGGAAAGCGCGCGCCGATTGTCTATGCCGCGAATTTCGCGCCGGGGGTCAATCTGTTTTTGGCGATTGCGGAGCGCATGGCCGCAGCCCTCCCTGGTGCACAATATGATGCCGAGATTGTGGAGATGCATCACCGCCAAAAGGTGGATGCGCCATCCGGCACCGCAGTCGCCTTGGGCCGAGCCGTTGCAGCCGGGCGCGGCACCACCATGGAAGAAGCCGGCATTGAAAGCGGACGCGATGGCCATTGCGGCCCGCGCGGCACTGGGACGATTGGCTTCGCGGCTTTGCGCGGCGGGCAGGTTGTGGGTGAACACACGCTGCTTTTTGCTGCCGCTTCAGAACATATCAGCCTGACGCATCGTAGTTTTGATCGGCGCGTCTATGCCACGGGTGCCGTGCGCGCGGCGCTTTGGGTGCATGGGCGCGCTCCCGCACTTTACGGCATGAAGAATGTGCTGGGGATGTAGTTTGGTTATCTTTGCCAATCGAAGGGCGCGGCGCGCGGCGGGCCTAGATTCTCGCGGAGCGTCGTGCCGGTGAATTCCTTGCGGAAGACACCGCGGCGCTGCAATTCCGGCACAACCAGGCGCACAAATTCCTCATAAGTGCCGGGCATATGCGTGGCAGCCAGCACGAAGCCATCGCAGGCGCCACCTTCCAACCACGCCTGCATCTCATCCGCGACCCGCTTGGGCGTCCCACAAAATACGGGGAATTCACGAATGGTGCCGCGCCCGGTGATTTCCACGAAATCGCGCAAGGTAGGGTTACGCTTGCCGCTGGAAGCAACTCGCGATCACGCAACGCCTGCAGCCCCTTGATGCCGGCCAATTCATCATCGGTGAAGGCATCATCCAAGCCTTTGGACGCGAAATCATAATTCAGCGCTTCAGACAGCAAAGAAAGCCCATCAACCGGCTTGGCCAGGCCATCAATCAAGGCGCGTTTTTCCTGTGCCGCCGCTTCGGTTTCGCCGACAATGCAATAAACGGCGGGGCATATGCGCACCGTCGCGGGGTCCCGGCCAGATGCGGCGACTTGTTCCTTGAAGCCGCTATAGCCACGCTTGGCGACTTCCATATTCGGGTAGATCACGAAAACAAGATCTCCCCAGCGTGCAGCAAAGCTTTTGCCGCGACCGCTTTGGCCGGCCTGGATCAGAACGGGCCTTCCCTGCGGGGTACGGGGCACAGTGAAGGGGCCGCGGCTTTTGAACCATTTGCCCTTGTGGTCCAACCGCCGGACCTTGGTGGCATCGGCGAAGACGCCACTTTCGCGGTCCTGGATGATGGCGTCATCTCCCCAGGAATCCCAATGCGACAGCACAACTTCCAGAAATTCATCGGCGCGGTCGTAGCGGAGATCATGTTCCAGATGATCATCCGCGCCCATGTTGTGCGCTTCACTATCATTCAGCGATGTCACCACATTCCAGGCCGCGCGCCCGCCCAGCATGTGATCAAGCGTCGCGAAAACCCGCGCCACATGAAAGGGTTCGTAATAGGTGGTGGAATAGGTCCCACCGAGCCCAAGCTTGGAGGTCGCAAGCCCCATCGCAGTCAGGATCGAGATCAAATCAAGCTTCACCACGCGAATGCCATTGCGCACCGCTTCCGCGTGGTCATGGCCAAGGATATCGGGCATGGCGAGCCGGTCATCGAAAAACGCCATATGAAAGCAACCGGCTTCTAGCGTGCGGGCGATGCGTTGGTAATATTCCGGGCGCAGATAATCCTGCATGGTCGCAGGATGGCGCCAGGAGCCCACATAATTCGAGCAATTCTGCGCCTGCAGAAAGGCCACCAGCGTCATTTGCTTCATTGGCATATTCCCTTTTCCCGTAGTGCATCATCGCGCAGGGGCGATGGTGCGGCAAGCCGATCAGCCTGTGCTTTGCGGCAGCCTCGCCAAATGGCTTTCCATCAGTGCGCGCGCGGAAAGCCCAAACAGCCGGATGCGGCGCGTTTCCGACATCACCAGCAAACCAACCGCAAGCGCGAAGGCTTCGGTTGCCACTTCCTGCCCACCCAAGGCGCGCATGGGCGCTAGCGCCGCCATCAGCGCGGCATTCAAACCGGGATCAAGCCCCTGCCCCAGCCCGCGTGGCGCAAGGCCGCCCCCGCCCAGGTAAAAACCCAGCGCCAATTCCTGTGGATGGTCCGCATAGAAATCAAACAAGGCGAGTGTCGCGCCACGAAACCCATCCTGTGCCGCGCCCCCTTCCACCGCCACCTGCAAGCGCACCAAGCTGTCGCGCAGCACTTCGGCGTAAATCGCCTCACGCGAGGGGAAATGGAAATAAAGCGCCGCGGGTGTGTAGCCGGCGCGCGCGGCAATGGCGCGCAGGCTCGCCCCCTCAAGCCCGGCTTCGGCAAAAAGCGCTTTGGCGGCGGCAAGGATATGGTCGCGCTTGGCAGCGTTTTTGGCTGGTCGAGTCATTGACGGTGAAATTCTAACAGTGTTAGATTTTATCCGTCAACCGATTATGGGAAGCCCTTATCATGCTGATGTCCGCCGCCGATTATCGGGAATCGCTCAGGGCGTTGAAGCCGCGCGTTTTCGTGAATGGCCGCCAGGTGGCGAGTGTTGCGGATGAACCACTGCTGGCTCCGGGCATCAATGCCATTGGTGTGACCTATGATTTCGCGCATCGCGCCGAATATGCCGGGCTGATGACCGCCACGCAGGAAGGCACCGGGCGGCTCGTCAATCGCATGCTGCATGTAAATGACAGCCGCGATGATTTGCTGGCGAAGCTAGAAGCCGTGCGCCTGGTTTGCCGTGAATCCGGCTGCGCGCAACGCTACCTTGCGCATGATGCGCTGAATGCGCTGCATCAGGGCACCAAGCTTGCCGATGCGGTGCATGGCGGTGAAAGGCATCAGCGCTTCCTGGCCTATCTGGATGATGTGCAGGCGCGCGACCTGACGCTGGGGATCGCGATGACAGATGCGAAGGGTGATCGTTCCGCCCGCCCCGGCCAGCAGGCCAATCGCGATGTGCATGTGCATATTAAGGAACGCCGTGCGGAGGGCATCATCATTCGTGGCACCAAGGCCATTGTGACCGGCGCGCCTTATGTCCATGAATTCCTGGTCATGGCCTGCCGCACCATGACCGCCGAGGATGCCGATTTCGCGCTGCATTGCGCCGTGCCCGCCGATGCGCCAGGCGTGATGATTGTGGCGCGCCCCGCCGGGCGGCCCGGTGAAGCAGCCGCGAAATTCAGCGCCAAATACGGCCAATCCACCGGCGTTGTGGTGTTTGATGATGTGTTTGTGCCCTGGGATCGCGTGTTCATGGCGGGCGAGCATGTGGAAGCCGGCTACACCACCACCAGCTATGCCACGCATCATCGCCATTCCTGCATCGCCGCGCGTGCTGGCTTTGGTGATTTGCTGATTGGCGCCGGCGCCCTGATGATTGAAGCGAACGGCCTGGATACGGACCGCCATGCCCATATCCGCGA
Organism: Alphaproteobacteria bacterium; assembly: GCA_026400795.1. Lineage (GTDB taxonomy): Bacteria > Pseudomonadota > Alphaproteobacteria > Acetobacterales > Acetobacteraceae > Neoroseomonas. Next base: position 6,043 of record JAPLOJ010000155.1, on the reverse strand, counting down.
TGCCATGGTGGATTTGATCAAGATTGTGGAAGGCTTCTTCGCCTGCGGTGTCGCCGCCAGTGTTTATGGCACGCGCGCCGAATCCGGCGCCATGATGCCCGATGCGGTCTTCAGCAATATCGGCAAATTGCTGCTGGCGACGCAGATTTATGACATGCACAGGCTGGCCCATTATGTCTCGGGCGGGTTGATCGTGGCACTCCCTGGCCCGGATGAGGATCACAATCCCGAAACCGCCGCATCGCTTGCCGCGGTGCTGGCGGGGCGCGCCGATATTCCGGCGGAAAAGCGCCTGGACGTGGCGCGCTTCATGGAAGATTTGACCGCTTCCAACCAGGGCGGTTGGTATTCGGTGATCTCGCTCCATGGTGGCGGCAGCCCTGAGGCGATGAAGCGCGAGATTTGGCGCAACTATCCGGTGCAAGAACGCTCGGCGCTGGTGGAACGCCTGCTGGATCGCGGCATTCTGGATGAGGGCAAGCGTATTTCCAAGCAACCGGGCCGCTGTTGCGATACGGGGTGTGAGGCGCCGCGCGCGGCGGAATAAGCGCATCACGCTTGACCCGCCCAAATCCATCGCCCCAGACTTCCGAGAACACCAAGGAAACGCCCAATGTCTGAAGCCGCGCCAGAGCCCCGTGTATTGCCGCTGGAAGGGGTGCGCGTCATTGACGTTTCCACCTTTATCTCCGGCCCTTTCGCCACCACGCAATTGGCGGAATTCGGCGCCGAGGTGATCAAGCTGGAATTGCCGGTGGTGGGCGACCCGTTGCGTAAATTCGGCACCGTCACGCCCAATGGCGATACTCTGCCTTGGCTTTCGGAATGCCGGAACAAGAAATCCGCGACGCTTGATTTGCGCAAGCCCGAAGGTGCGGAATTGCTGAAGCGCATGTGCGCGGAGGCGGATATTCTGGTGGAGAATTTCCAGCCTGGCACAATGGAAAAATGGGGCATTGGGTGGGATGTGCTGCATGCGATCAATCCGCGCCTGATCATGGTGCGGATTTCCGGCTATGGGCAAACGGGGCCCTATAGCGGCCGCCCTGGCTTCGGGCGCATTGGCAATGCCTTTGGTGGGCTTTCCTATCTGGCGGGGTATCCGGATCGTCCGCCGGTCACGCCAGGTTCTGCGACTATCCCGGATTATCTTTCCGGCATTTACGGCGCGATGGGCGCCATGTTGGCCATGGAAGCGCGCCGCAAAACAGGGCGCGGCCAGGTGGTGGATATTGGGCTGTATGAACCGGTCTTTCGTATCCTGGATGAATTGGCGCCGGCCTTTCAGCACAAGGGTTATGTGCGCGAACGCATGGGGCCGGGCACGGTTAATGTTGTGCCGCATAGCCATTACCCTACGAAGGATAATCGCTGGATTGCGATTGCCTGCACATCAGACAAAATTTTCGCGCGGCTTGCGGCGGCGATGGGCGCGCCGGAGCTTGGCGATGATGGCAAATGGGGCACCATCCGCCAGCGCGAAGCCGCGCGCGCTGAAGTGGATGCCTATGTCGGCGCCTGGACCAGCAGCTTCACCCGCGATGAATTGCTGCAAACCTGCGAAGAAGCGCAGGTTCCCTGTGGCCCCGTCTATGCGATTGATGAGATTTTCGATGACCCGCACTACAAGGCGCGCGGCAATATTCTGACGATGCAGGACCCGCGCATTGGCGAACTGGCCATCCCCAATCTTGTGCCGCGGCTTTCAGAAACACCTGGTGAGGTGAAATGGCTTGGCCCCGCCATGGGCGAGCATAATGGCGAAATCTATCGCGATTGGCTGAAATTATCGGATGCCGAAATGGCAGCGCTAACCGCCGCGCGGGTTATCTAAAGCCAACCCGCGCAGCGAAGCTTTAAGATCAGGAAGCGAGATACCCACCATCCACATGCATCTCGGACCCTGTCATATAGGATGATTCGTCTGACGCCAGGAATAGAATGGCGTAGGCGACTTCATCCACCTCACCGGTGCGGCCCATTGGTATATGGCCAAGCATCTTGGCGCGGAAAACGGGATCAGCAGTTACACCGCTGGTGCGCATGGGCGGCATGAGGCCGGGATGCACCGTGTTCAGGCGAATGCCCGAAGTACCTTCATGCACCGCAACTGATTTCGTGAGCAACCGCACCGCTGCCTTGGAAGCGTTATAGGCGCAATGAATGCGTTCCTGCCCAACCACGCCGGAGATTGAAGACAGGTTGATGATGGACCCGCCGCCGGTTTTCCGCATGGCGGCAACGCCGTGCTTCACGCCAAGGAAAACGCCGCGCGCATTCACTGCCATGATGCGATCCCACAGCGCGGTATCGTAAAGGTTATTGGTATTGCTGCCGGAAATGCCGGCATTATTAACCAGCACATCAAGCCGCCCATGCGCGGCCATCACGGCGGCGATGGCTGCTTCCCATTGCGCCTCATCCGCGACATCCAGGTTGATGTAGCTTGCAGACCCGCCGGCCTTGGTGATTTCAGCGACAACGGCGCGGCCTTCGGCTTCCATCATATCGGCCACTACAACCTTGGCGCCCTCGCGCGCCATCAATCGTGCGGTGGCAGCCCCCATGCCGGATGCGGCACCCGTAATCAGTGCCACCTTGTTTGCTACGCGCATGATGTTTCCTCCTGTTCATACTTGATCAGGAAGCCTTGCAAGGCCTGCGCGTTACCGCAAGCCTCAACCGTATGTCATGCTGGATTCCGCGCCACGGCTCATGTCGCGCGGAACGGGCTGGCCGGTCAGCGTCAGCGCCAAAGCCTCAGCCACACGAATGCCATCCACGCCGGCGCTCAAGATACCGCCGGCATAGCCAGCGCCCTCTCCGGCCGGAAAAAGACCCACCGTATTCACGCTTTGAAAATCGAGGCCGCGCGGGATGCGAATGGGGCTGCTGGTGCGGGTTTCAACGCCGGTCATCAGCGCATCGGGGCGGGCAAAGCCTGGCACTTGCTTATCGAAGGCAAGCAAAGCTTCGCGCATCGCCTCCACTGCGAAATCAGGCAGGCATTGGGCCAAATCGGTGGGTGTCACGCCTGGCTTATAGCTGGGCAGTACATCACCCAGCCCCGTGCTGGGGCGCCCGGCCAGAAAATCGCCGACAAGCTGCGCGGGCGCGCGGTAATCGCCACCGCCGGCGATGAAGGCAGCACTTTCCCAGTGGCGTTGATAGGCCAATCCGGCCAGCACATCGCCCGGATAATCCTCGGGCGAAATCCCCACCACAATGCCGGCATTGGCATTGCGTTCGGCGCGCGAGTATTGGCTCATGCCATTGGTGACCACGCGCCCGGCCTCACTGGTGGCGGCCACCACCGTGCCGCCCGGGCACATGCAGAAACTATAGACGGCGCGGCCATTTTCCGCGTGATGGACCAGCTTGTAATCGGCGGCACCCAGCAGCGGATTGCCGGCATTGGGGCCGAAACGCGCTTGGTCAATCATGCCTTGCGGGTGTTCAATGCGCACGCCGATGGAAAAGGGCTTGGCCTGCATGGCAACCCCGCGCGCGTGCAGCATGGCGAAGCTATCGCGCGCGCTATGACCAAGGGCGAGGATCACATGATCCGCCTCAATCACTTCGCCATCCGCCAAAACCAAACCACGCAGGTGGCGCGAGCCATAGGCATCGGTTTCAATCACCACATCATCCACCCGCGCGCCGAAGCGGTATTCGCCGCCCAAGGCTTCGATCTCCGCGCGAATATGTTCCACCATGGAAACCAGACGAAATGTGCCGATATGCGGTTTGGAGACGTACAAAATCTCCTCGGGCGCGCCGGCCTTGACAAATTCGGCCAGCACCTTGCGCCCGTAATGGCGCGGATCACGGATTTGGCTATAGAGCTTGCCATCGGAAAAAGTGCCCGCGCCGCCTTCGCCATATTGCACATTGCTTTCGGGGTTCAGCACCCCGCGCCGCCAAAGCCCCCAAGTATCCTTGGTACGTTCGCGCACAACCTTGCCGCGTTCCAGGACCAATGGGCGGAAGCCCATTTGTGCGAGCAGCAGCGCCGCCATGAAGCCGCAAGGCCCAGTGCCCACCACTACCGGGCGGCGAATACCCGATGGCGCGCGGGCGACGAAGCGATATTCCGTATCCGGCGCCGGGCCGATCCGCTGATCCCCCGCATGGCGCGCGAGCAACGCGGCTTCATCAGCGACTTCAACATCCAGCGTATAGACCAGCATGATCGCCTGGGGCTTGCGCGCATCATACCCGCGGCGGAATACCTGCATCGCCTTCAGCGCTGGATCGGCAATGCCAAGCCGCGCCAGCACGGCGGTGCGCAAGGCATCTTCCGGATGGTGCAGCGGCAGGCGCAATTCGGTCAGGCGGATCATGGGGGTTCTATAGTCCGTCTTGCGGCGCGCTTGAAATCCTTCCTTTCATCGGCCAAGCATTGGGCATGGCTGATATTCTTTGCCTCGGCGAACCCATGCTGGAATTCAACGCCCAGAAGCCGGGCGCGGATGGGCGGCGCTATTATTTGGAAGGCCATGGCGGAGATACCTCCAACGCCGCCATCGCAGCCGCACGCGCGGGCGCTTCGGTTGGGATGATCACCGCGCTTGGCCAGGATGGGCCGGGCGAAAGCTTCATGACGCTATGGGCGCAGGAAGGCGTGGATACGGCGAACGTCATCCGCAATCCTTCAGCGCCCACGGGGATTTACTTCGTGACGCATGATGCGCGTGGCCATCATTTCAGTTTTTACCGGAGCGGCAGCGCGGCTTCGCTTTATCGGCCGGAAGATGTGCCGGAAGCGGCCATACGCCAAGCGAAATCCCTGCATCTTTCCGGCATCAGCCAGGCGATTTCGACCACCGCCTGCGATGCTGGCTTCCGTGCCATGGAGATTGCCCGCGCTGCTGGGGTGCGGGTTTCCTATGACACCAATCTGCGCCTCAGGCTTTGGCCCGCATCGCGCGCCGCTGCCGTGATCCATGCTGCCATCGCCATGGCCGATATCGCGCTGCCATCACTGGAAGACGCCATGGCGCTGACTCGCCTGCAAAAGCCAGATGAGATCTGCGATTTCTACTTGCGCCTCGCTCCAATGGTGGTGCTGAAATGTGGGGCAGAGGGCGCCATCCTTGCCACGCGCGAAAGCCGCAGCCGCATACCAGCCCATAAAGTGACCGCGCTGGATGCCACCGGCGCGGGGGATTGCTTTGCTGGCAATTTCCTCGCGCGGTTGCTGGCGGGTGACGCACCGCCGGAGGCCGCGCGTTACGCCAATGCGGCCGCCGCGCTTTCCACCACCGGCTATGGCGCGGTGGCCCCCCTGCCCTTTCCGGATGCGGTGCGCGGCTTGCTCGGCAGCCTCTGATTATCCCCAGGCGCGATTATCGCCGGGGCGCAAACGCAACCCTGGGCGCAGATTGGTGAAGGGCAAAATCGCCGGGTCCGCCACCACCGGGCCGGGCGCGGTCACCACAATCACCTCGGACGCAATCGGCTGGAAATGCGCGCGGAAATGCACGCTGGATTTCACGGCGATAATCGCCTGTTCCGCAGGCTCCACGCCCACTTGGCGGAACAATTCCTGATCATGGCCCTGCATCTTGCGGCTCACCACCACCACGCGCACGCCGGGCGCCACGCGGATCAGCGCTGAAAGGCCGAGATCGGCGGGATTGCCCTTGCCCATCGGGCCGCTGAGTGTGAAGCACCCGTCAGAGAGTTTTTCGACCACCGCTTCCACCCGCAAAGGCACGCCATCGCTCTTGCCACCAAGATCGAGCGTGATGCGAGCACCTTCTCCGGCCGCATGGCAGGCAGCGGCGGCTTCGGCATCATTCATCGGTGCCAAAACGGCACCTTGCGCGTTTTGCCGGATCAATTCCGCGAGCAAACCAGTGGTATCGCCATGGCCGCCACCGCCGGGATTATCCTGCGTATCGGCCAGCACCACCGGTCCCTTGGCGCCACCACCGGCCATGGCACGCGCAACACCTTCGGCAGCGGTTGCGACACCAAGGGCGAATTCCGGTTCCTTGCTGGCGATGAAAGCGGCCAGCGCTTCCGCCGCCGCGCCGGC
>JAPLOJ010000119.1:3643-14329 GCA_026400795.1 Alphaproteobacteria bacterium | reverse complement strand
GAATGGGCCATGATCTGCACCGCCCACAACATCCTCAAGCTCTACAAGGCAACAGGATAAACAAAGGGGGGCATGCACCAGAAACCTGGCTAGTCTCAATCTGCAAAAAGGCCGGCGGCCATTATCAGACAGGCTCCTAGTCCTAACGCTACGCACTAAAGGCTGCGGTGAGTCCCTTCACCGCAGCGTCGGGTCAAGCCCATCACGCAACCAATCACCAATCAACGAAACAGACAGCGTTGTCAGGATAATGACACTGGCGGGTGCCAGCAAAATCCAAGGCGCGCGTGTAAGATATTCGCGCCCATAACCAACCATTGAGCCGACCGCGGTTTCTGGCGGCTGTACACCCAAGCCAAGGAAGGACAGGCCTGACTCGAGCAAGATGACCTCAGGAAAGGCGAGCGTCATGGAGACAATCAAGGTGGAGGCAATATTGGGCAGCACATGCCGCCCATAAATCCGCCACGGTGAAGCACCAAGCCCGCGCACCGCAGCCGCATAGCCCTGCGCACCAGCGGCCAGCGCAAGCCCACGCGCAATCCGCGCATAGCGTTCCCAGGCATGCAAACCCAAAAGGCAGACCAGTAGCCCAAGGGAATTGCCAAAGAAGGCCAGCACCGCGAGGGCTAGAATCAGGAAGGGCAAGGATGCCGAAAAATCCACCAGCGCCAAAACGGCTTGTTCAACCAAGCCACGAAAATGCGCGGCAAGAAATCCCAGCGAGGTCCCGACCGCCGCACCAATGATGGTGGCACCAAAGGCAATCAGCAGGCTCGTACGGATGGAGTAGATCAGACGGGACAGCACATCCCGCCCCAATTCATCAGTCCCAAGCGGGTGAATCCATGTCCCCCCGAACAGGATGGGCGGTGAAAGCCGGTTGCGCAAATCAAGTGCGGTATAAGCGTAAGGGGCAATCACATCGGCAAGCACTGCCACCGCCAGCATCAGCATCAACCAGGCCATACCAAAAATGACCAGGGCCGGCGTCGCCGCGCGGCGGCGCTTGGGGGGCGCCGTGGATGCAGCCACGACAAGGGGCGCTTCAGGCATATCAGGCAGCCTTTCCTGGCGCAGCGCGAAGCCGCGGATCTAGCAGGCCATAAAGCAAGTCAACGATCAGATTTGCGCAGACCATGGTGATAGCCACCAGCAATAGAATACATTGCACAACAGCAAGATCACGGTTGGCGACGGCGACCACCAGAAGCCTTCCGACACCTGGCCAGGAAAAGACGCTTTCAACCACCACAGCACCGGCTATCAGCGTGCCAACCATGAAGCCGATGATGGTTACAGTCGGGATTGCGGCATTTGGCAAAGCATGGCCGGTGACAACGGCGCGCCAGGGTACGCCCTTGGCGCTCGCTGTCCGGATAAAGGGTTGCCCAAGGACTTCCAGCATGGCGCTGCGCGTAAAGCGCGCCAATACGGCCGCACCGCCAAGCCCAAGGGTGATCACCGGCAGAATCCCGTGGCGCCAACTTTCCTGCCCACCTGATGGAAGCCACCCAAGTTGCACGGCGAAAACCAGCACAAGCAGCAAGCCAAGCACAAAGGAAGGCACTGTGAAGCCCGCCACAGCGATGATCATCACCACGCGATCCGCAAGTGAATTGCGGTGCAGCGCCGCATAAATCCCCGCCGGTATGCCGAGGCATATCTTGATGGCCAGTGCCGGCAGGGTCAGCGCAAGGGTGGCTGGAATGCGTTCAGTGACCAGCACAATGGCATCACGCCCATCGCGCATGGACCGGCCCAGATCGCCCTGCAAAATCGCCCAGAAATAGGAGAAATACTGAACCCAAATCGGTTCATCCAACCCCCAGGCGGTACGAAAAGCATCAACCGCTTCAGGGGGCGCGTCAGCGCCCATGATGATCTGTGCAGGATCACCGGAAAGGCGCAGCACAATAAAAGCAAAAGTGACCACCATGGCGATGGTGAGCGCAGCGCGCGCCAAGCGTGATGCAATGAAGCGAAGCATTCAGGCGGCCTCCTGCCCCGTGAAGCCGTGTCCTGCGGTGACTTCCCCATGCGCGACATGGCAAGCGATAAGTCGCCCATCAGCACGGGGCTTCAATACCGGCGCTTCACGCGCACAAAAGCTATTCGCTACAGGGCAGCGCGGATGAAAGGCGCAACCGGATGGCCGGTCTGCGGGGTTGGGTGGGTCGCCCTGCAGCACCATGCGCTGCCCCGTGCGTCCAGGATGTGGGATGGCGGATACCAAGGCGCGTGTATATGGATGCGCCGGATCGTGCAGCACTGCATCGGGCTCTCCTTCTTCCACGATGCGGCCGAGATACATGACAGCGACGCGATGGCTCACTTGCCGAACGGCGCGCAGATCGTGGCTCACGAAAAGCATTGATGTCCCGAACTGCTCCTGCAGATCCAGCAGCAGATTCATCACCTGCGCCTGGATGGAAACATCAAGCGCGCTGATCGGTTCATCGCAGACCAGCACGGCGGGGTCAGTCGCCAGAGCACGCGCAAGTACAGCGCGTTGTCGCTGACCGCCGGAAAGCTCATGCGGGTAACGCGCGCCTTGATCTGGCCTAAGGCCAACAGCGCGCAGCAGCGCCTCCACGCGGGCTGAGCGATCAGAGGCAGCGCCGATGGCGTGAATGTCGAGTGGTTCTGCGATTTGTGTTGCAATAGGCAATCGGCGATCCAAGGCGCCCAGCGGGTCCTGAAATACCATTTGCATGCGCGCGCGCAGCTTCCGCCAGGCTGTGCTGCCGGGTTGCGGCATGGTGGCGCCTTCAAAGCTGACACGCCCCGCGTCAGGCATCTCCATGCCAAGCACCAGGCGACCCGTGGTGGATTTGCCACATCCGGATTCACCCACCAGACCCAGGGTGCGTCCCCGTTCCAATTTCAGTGAAACGCCATCCACGGCCCGAACCTCGACCGCATGGCCAAAAAACCCACGCCGCATCGCATAGCGCCGAACCAAGCCTTCCGCTTCCAGTAAAGCGCCCCCGGGCTTCATGCTGGCACGCTTTCACGCGGCATAGCCACTTGCGCCACCTGTAGGCAGGCAACGCGGTGACTTGCGGCAAGGGGTATCAATCCTGGCACGCCCGCATCACACGCCGCCACCCGGTGCGCGCAGCGTGGGGCGAAGGCGCAGCCCGGCGGCATGGCCCAGGGTTCCGGAACACCGCCAGGTATTGCTGCAAGCCGCCGCCGCGGGCCATCCATTGGCGGCAAAGCGCCTAGCAAGCCTTGTGTGTAGGGATGGGCGGCAGCCGAGAACAGCCGGCTGATCGGTGCTTCTTCCACAATGCGCCCCGCATACATTACGGCCACGCGTTCGCAGGAGTCAGCAACAACGCCCAGATCATGACTGATCAGCACCAGGGTCATCCCCATATGGCGCCGCAGATCTTTCAAAAGCTCAAGAATTTGCGCCTGGATCGTCACATCAAGCGCCGTGGTCGGTTCATCCGCCACCAGCAATTCAGGTTGCCCAGCAAGCGCGATGGCAATCATGACACGCTGATTCTGGCCGCCTGACAATTCATGCGGATAGGCATCCAAGCGCCGCGAGGCATCTGGGATGCCAACAAGATCAAGCAGCCGCTTAGCTTCGCTGCGCGCCGCTTGCCCCACCATATTCCTGTGCAACGCGAGTGCTTCCGTGATCTGCTTGCCAATCCTGTGCACGGGATTGAGGCTACTTGCCGGGTCTTGGAAGATCATCGCGATGCGCCCGCCACGCACTTTTTCAAGTATGGCAGGCGGCGCACCGATCAATTCCTGGCCATCCAGCACGACGCTGCCACTGATACGCGCTTTGTTGGGCAGTAGCCCAAGGGCGGCCAGCCAAGTCACGGACTTGCCGCAGCCGCTTTCGCCGACAAGCCCAACCGCTTCACCCTTGGCGACCGAAAGGTCAATGCCCCGCAGCGCAGGCGCTCCGTCAAAAGCAACCGAAAGCCCGGTGAGGCTGACCAGCGGCATCACGCGCCAACACGCAAATTGCCAGGGCCAAACATCATCGCCCAGCCGGAAGAAGCGCGCCATTCGATATTGCGCCGCTTGGCGGTAAAGGCCGCCGCATGGTGTAGCGTAATATAGCCAGGGTCTTCACGTTCCACGATGCTCAGGACACGGCGGAACAGTTCACGCCGGCGGTTCAGGTCGGTTTCAGCCTCCAACGCGGTTGATGCTTGATTGAATTCGGCACTCGCCCATTCGCCATTGCGCTCGGCCTCGGTATTAGGGCCAAAGCTGCGGAGAAGCCCCGCCACCGGATCGCCAAAGACGGAGGTATTGGACCAATCGCGCACACCGCGGCCAGGCGTGCGTTCCGTCACCTGAGCGAAGTTTTCCTTCATTTCGATGGCAACATTGATGCCAACACTGCGCCACATCTCAACCATGATCTGCGCATTGGCGACCTGATTGGTGTAGTAGTTGTTAAGCAAGCGATAGGGGATCGGCTGGCCCCGATAATTGGCTTCACGCAGCAGTCGGCGCGCCTCAGCAGGGTCAAAGCGGGGGTTCTCCCAATCCGCCAGATACATCTCCCCATAGCTTTCCATTTGCATGCCGCGCGGGATTTTGGTGCGGCCGGCCCAAAGCGCGTCCACCAGAACTTGCCGGTCTATGGCATGCGTCATGGCCCGGCGGATGCGCGCATCAGCAAGCACGGGATGCGTCTTATCGAAAGCGAGTTTGCGGATATTGTTGATGGGGCTTCCCAAAACCTCGAAACGCGGATTCCGTTCCACCACCGTGATTTGATCGGGCGGTACATCACAGGCGAAATCATATTCACCTGAAAAAAGCCCGTTGAGTCGCCCGGAAACTTCAGGAACTTCAACGAAGCGCAGGCGCCGTGCTGGTGGGCGGCCGCCCCAATACTCATCATGCGCTTCAAGAACCAGTAGCGTATCCGGGCGGAATTCCGCGATACGATAAGGGCCAGTGCCGATTGGCGTGCGCCCCCAAGAGAGCCAGCTTTCGGAACGCCCAAAGGCAGCGCGTGAGAGGATCGCGCCAACACTCTGGGCGATGCGTCCTTCCAAGGTCACATCGGGAAGCCGATTGACAAAGCGAATGGTCTGCTGATCCAGAATTTCGATCCGCTCAAGCCCTGGATAAGTGCGCCGGCCAACGGCGACAACTTCCGCGGGCGGTTCCTTCGTGGCGGTCCCGGCCAGCACGGTGCTGCGCCCGGCGCCAGTCGCGCCTTGCGTGCCGAAAATACGTTCGTTGAAGGAAAAGACCACATCCTCGGCTGTCAGCAGACTGCCATCATGGAACTTAACATTCTGCCGCAAGGTAAGGTCGAGCGTCCGCGCATCCACGCGCTTCCAAGATGTGGCCAATCCAGGCACCAGGGCGGCATTATTGAGCCAATCCGTGCCAATCAATTGTTCAGAATAAAGCCCGTGAATCCGAAAGCCAACATTAGACTGTTCACGCGGTGGTTCAAACGTATTGGAATTGGAAAGGCGCTGGACGGCGATGGTCAAGACGGGGCGATTATCCGCCTGAGCGAGTGCAGGGGCGGAAAGCGGCGCAGCAAGAAGGGCTGCCGGCGCCTTCAGTACATGACGACGATTCATCATGACATCAATTCCCGAAATTGCCGGGTCGGAAATCCATCGCGAAGGCTGGGCTCGCTTTCCAAACAGTATCGCGGCGCTTTGCGGTAAAGGTCGCATTCTGGTGTAGAACCATGAAGGCGGGGTCTTCACGCTCTGCGATTTCAAGCATGCGGCGGAATGCGGCACGACGGCGCGCGCGGTCCGTGCTGGTCTCTAATTCACCGGATAGTTGATTGAATTCCTCATTAGTCCATTCGCCAACCTGTTGCTGCTGGCCGCTTGGCCCATGCTGATTCACGATAGAAGAAACCGGGTCGTTGAAGGGCGCACTATTGGACCAATCGCGCACTGCGCGTGGTGTTTCGCGGGAGAAGATCTGCGCCCAATTCTCGCGCATTTCGATCTGCACATTCAGGCCAGCCTGTCGCCACATTTCAACCAGTACCTGTGCGGTCGCGTTCTGGTTTGTGTAGTAGTTGTTCAGCAGGCGGTAGGGGATGGGATCACCGCGGTAATTCGCCTCCCGCAGCAGGCGCCTTGCCTCATTCAGATTGAAGGCCGGTACGGACCAATCCGCATGGAACATTTCACCATAATATTCCCACTGCAGACCTTTCGGTACCACGGTGCGGCCTGCCCAAAGGCTGTCCACAATCGCTTGACGATCAATGGCATGGGTCATGGCGCGGCGAATGCGCGGATCGCGCAATTGCGGGTGGTTCTTGTCAAACACCGTGAGACGGTGATTGAGAATGGTTCCACCCTGGACTTCAAAGGCACGATTCCGCTCAATGCTGCTGATTTGATCAGGCGGCATATCACACGCGAATTGATATTCGCCGGAAAGCAGACCATTCAACCGGGACGCCACTTCGGGCACTTCCACAAAGCGGATTTGCCGCAGCGGCGGACGCCCGCCCCAATATTGATCATGGGCCACAAGCGTCAGCGAAACATCGGGGCGGAATTCTGCGACCATATAGGGCCCGGTCGTGATTGGCTTGCGTGCCCAATCAAGCCAGCTTCCCGCTTCCATAAAGCCACGCCGCGAACAGATGTCGCTACCATAGCGCGCAAGCCTGCCTTCCAAGGTGACATCAGGCGTCCGATTGATGAAGCGCACAGTATAGCGATCCAGCACTTCAACCTTTTCAAGCGCCGGCCAAATACGGCGTGAGACGGCAACCACTTCTGGCGGGAGTTCCTTACCCTGCGGGCCCTGACCCGGGATGCGAGTGAACAAGGTGCCAGTCGCGGGGGAACCTGGCGTGCCCGTGCCAAACATGCGTTCGGCACCGAAGGAAAAGGCCACATCCTCAGCCGTCATTTCATAGCCATTATGGAAGCGCACACCACGACGCAGCGACAATTCCACAGTCTTATCGTCAATGCGGCGCCATTCGGTGGCAAGGCCTGGGCGCGATTCAAGATTGCCAAGCCAGTTCCGACTAATCAGCCCTTCCCAAAGCGAGGTAAAGAAAACCCGCTCCCCCACATTCGACTGTTCGCGCAGCACTTCCAGCGTATTGCTGTTGCTGATTTTTTGCACCGCGATGGTGATCGCGGGGCGCTGATCCGATTGAGCGATGGCAAAGCGTGGCAATACGGCCAGGGCCGGCGCGGCAAGCAGATGACGGCGCAGCATGGGGGATCTCCTCAGAAAGGGGGGGGTTATTCAGCGGGGCGGGCGGTGGTGTGCGGCAGGATGCGCTCTTCAAGTCCTTGCGGCGTGGCGCGATAATGCGTCAGCGTCTTTTCCGCGTGGCGCATGCGCTTGGACAGCGCCTTCTGCGCATATTCCTTCACGCGTGCCGCATAGGCGGGATCCTCGGCCAGGTTCGTGAACTGATGCGGATCTTTTTTCAGGTCGAAGAACAGCGGCGGCAGTGCGGCAAAATGCACATATTTGAATTCAGCATCCTGAATGACGCATAGGGCACATTCATCCATGGAAAGCCCAAGCGCAGTTTCCGGCTGCGAATAATGCACATCCCTGAAATCATATTCATAGAATAATTGATCACGCCAATCCTGGGGCGCCGTGTGATCCAGCAATGGCAGCAATGAACGCCCATCGGCACTGCGCGGCGCGGTGCCACCAAGCGCTTCCAGAATGGTGGGCATCACATCCACGCTTTCCGTGAAGGCTTCTTCAATTGCGCCAGCGCGCGTTGTGCGTCCGGCATCCTTGACCACGAGCGGGATACGGAAACTTTCGTCAAAATAGCCGACCTTACCAAGCAGCCAGTGATCACCCAGCTGCTCACCATGATCAGACGTAAAGATGATCATGGTGTTGTCCCACTCGCCATTTTCTTCGAGCCAGGCAAAGACACGGCCAAGGCAATCATCCACTTCACTAATCAGGCCGGCATAAGTGGCGCGCATTTGGCGAATGGAGGCTTCATCAAGCGTGCTCGCTGCGCCGCCGGCGCCGTGGAAGAAGGAACCCTGCTTGATGTCGCGCAGATAGTGCTGAAGGAGCGGATGCTGTGCCGCTTCATCCTGCCAATTTGCTGAACGTATCGGTGCAGGCATGTCAGATGGCTTGTACATCGCATGATAAGGCGCAGGCGCGATGAAGGGGGGGTGCGGGCGGTAATAGCCAAGATGCAGGAACCAAGGCTTGCCGTTGCGGCCCTTCAGATAGGTGAGCGCTCGTTCGGTGAAATAGGTGCTGTCAGAAAGGGCGGCAGGAATTCTGCAGGGCTTATCGGTAACGCCAGGTACGGAATCCTCACCTTCCGGCAGCCAGATATCCTCACGCCGCGGGGGCAATTGGTAGCCTTGATGGGCGAGCCAGCCGAAATAGCCATCCATGCTTGGTTCAAAAGCACCAACGCTGCGAAAGCCATCCATCAAATCGCCGAGCGTTGTGAAGCGCGGGTCCCGCGGGCCGGAGGTGCGTGGATCAGGCGTGGTCGTCGTGTAGCCAATCAGCGCGGGATCATAGCCGATCAGGCGCAGCTGCTTGGCAAGGTTTGTGTGGCGCGCATCCAGCGGCACTGTGTTCTGCACCGCGCGATGGTTCATCAGGTAAAGCCCGGTCAGCAGGCTTGCCCTGGCCGGGCCGCAAGGCACCGTGTTGGTCACGTGGTTCCGGAAAGTCACGCCTTCTCGGCACAGGCGATCCAAATTTGGGGTACGCAGAAAGCTGGCGCCCAGATGGGGTACGAAGTCGGCGCGCCATTGATCAACGACAATAAGCAGAACGTTTTTTGCGGATGCCATAGGAAAGCCTTGACCAGAGTTTCAAACCTAATAAGGGTTGATAGAGGCGGATATTTTCAATGACATGACGATTATGCGTAAACTTGATGACGTATTTACCTGCCAAGCGGCGGGGCATCGGCACAATTTCCGGTGGCTCCAGATAGCGGGTCATTCTTATTTCAATTAAAAGACCCGAATTTTTCACAAGGGTGTCATATTTCTGCGCGAGGAACAGTTCGATCTTGCCTAGCGTTTTTTTGGATTGGAGATGTTTCATCAAATCCATAAGAATGCGTATTTTTGGAGTTTGCCGTGTCCGAAGCCCAGCTAGCCACGTCTCAGAAAAAACAGCGTCCTCACGATGCGGCTTTATTCTTTCGCCGCTGGCTGTCGAATCCGCTCCAGATGGGCTCAATAATCCCTTCTTCGCCAAAACTTGGGGCGCTCATAGCCAAGCAGATAGATAAGCGGTCAAGTTCATTGATCCTTGAGTTGGGTGCAGGTACAGGTGCAATCACCAAAAGCCTGATCAGTGCAGGTATCTCACCGGGGCGTATCGTAGTGGTGGAGATCGTGCCGGAAATGGCAGATCATTTACGGGCAAAATTCTCTCAAACATCAGTGCTGCAGGCGGATGCCTTTAATTTACCAATCCAGTCATTGAAAGATACAGGGACGGAGATAGGCACCGTCATTTGTGGCATTCCACTCGTGCTGCTCAACGAAGCCAAGCAGAGGCAATTCATCCAGCAGGTCGAGGCAGTCGCCCCCGGGCGTGGCTTTCTTTTATATACTTACTGTGTCACCTCCCCCCTGCCACACCGCACTCTTGGTCTTGATGCACAACGACTGGATTGGACTCCGCTAAATTTTCCACCTGCAAGTGTTTGGCACTACCGTCCTAAAAAATAAGACGCTAAGCCACCACGACCCTGAGTGGCTGGGTGAATGGTACTACATGTATGGGCAGGCAACCCGCATCATCACCATCCGCCTGAACCGGCAGGTCTGCACCAAAAACTTGAATGTCATAACCGCGCTGCAGAGATATGCTTGAAAGATAAGGAAGGCGGCCCAAGCCAAGAGCGGCGGCATGCTTTAAGGCATCCATAAAATGGCTCTGCTGCAGCGAAACTACGTGAAAACAAGCCTCGCGCGGGTCTGCCTCCGGTGCAATTTGAAAGCGGCCTGCATAGAAGCGCCCCTTGGTTACCACCAGTCCTGAAGACTCCATCTCATTCCCGTCAATCTGCACCTTGAAGGAGCTGAAAGGATAGCTCGTCAAATCGCGTAAAGTCTGTAGTACATAAGCACCCTTTCCAAAGATACGCTTTAGGCCAGGTGGTAAATGATGGACCACAACCGAATCTAATCCAACGCCGACCATTTGGATAAAGAGGCGGTCCTTCAGGGCACCTCGCTTCAAAATACCGGGATAGACGCTGGTACTGCGACCCATGAGAAGAGCGCGCGCCGCTTCCCGCGGATTAAGCGGCAGCGCCATTTCCAGGGCGAAGACATTGGCAGTCCCAAGCGGTAAAATGCCAAGAATGGCGCTGCTTCCCGCAAGGCCAGCTGCTACCTCTGCAATGGTGCCGTCTCCGCCTGCCGCGACGACAATACCATTTTCTTCAGCCGCCATCCGGGCGAAGTTTTCAGCATCACCTGGTGCAACAGTTTCTAGCAAGTCAAATTGCACCCCAAGACCAAAAAGTAAATCTAGGGCAGCAAAGAGACGTGCACGACGTCGCGCGCCAGCTGCTGGGTTGAAAATGATACATAGATTCGGTGCCATGACACTCTAATGAATCAGTAAAGCGTTGCCGTTTTGTGATAGTGGAGAGAAATTCTAGTTACATTTCATGCCGGTGACGAAATGTCATCGAAGGTTCATCCCGTGATT
>JAPLOJ010000119.1:0-3563 GCA_026400795.1 Alphaproteobacteria bacterium | reverse complement strand
TCCCGTGATTCCAGGTATGTGGCTAGCCAGTCTTAAGGAGTAACGCGAAGTCTTCGCACCGATTCGCTGCGGCGCGGGGGATCGCTTCAGGAGCGCAGCCAATGCCCCTCGTTTCAACGCCACAGGCCTTCCGAACCATCTTCATTTCGGATATTCATCTCGGCTTGCGGAGCTGCCGCAGTGACTCCCTTGTGGATTTTTTGCGGAACGTCCAGTGCGAAAAACTCTACCTGGTTGGCGACATCATTGACGGCTGGCGGCTTCGGCGATCCTGGTACTGGGACACCTATCACGATGAAGTCATTCGCCTGATCTTGAGGATGGCCCGCCACGGAACGGAAGTAATCTACGTTCCTGGGAATCATGACGAAATCTTTCGTGATTGGCTCGGTCTCGAAGTCGCTGGCGTTAAATTGTTGCGGGAAGCTGAACACATTGCAGCAGACGGGCGCCGCTTTCTCGTCATTCACGGCGATGAATTCGATGGTGTCATTCGTTATGCCAAATTTCTCGCGCATCTGGGGGATTGGGCTTATGACGCAGCCCTCACGATCAATCGTTGGTTCAATTTCCTGCGTCGCCGACTTGGCTATCCCTATTGGTCACTCTCTCAATGGCTGAAGCGGCAGGTGAAGGAAGCGGTCAAGGCAATTGACCGTTTCGAAACAGCCCTTTCCCATGAGGCGAAGTCGCGCGGCATGGATGGTGTCATTTGTGGTCATATCCATCATGCCGAAATGCGCATGATCCACGGTATTCTTTACATGAATGATGGTGATTGGGTGGAAAGCTGCACAGCCCTGGTTGAGCATCATGATGGCCGCTTTGAGCTGCTCGATTGGTCACACCGCCAGGCCGTATCAATGGGCAAAACTACATCCACGCCTGCTCCCGATCTGGTAGCCGAGTTGTTGCGCGGGGCAAGATAAAGCAATGCGTATCCTGATTGTCTCAGATGCTTGGTTTCCCCAGGTCAATGGCGTTGTGCGTACGCTTTCGGTTGTCGTTGAAAAGTTACGGGCAGGTGGCGATACCGTTGAGGTTATCGGCCCTGATCGCTTCCGGAGTATGCCCACCCCAGGCTACGCTGAAATCCGGCTCGCGATCGCTCCCAAGCGTCGCCTGGCGCAGCTTGTCACGGATTTCGGGCCGGAGATCATCCATATTGCGACTGAAGGACCGCTTGGTTGGGCTATGCGCGCCCTTTGCAGACGCAACGCTTGGCCCTTCACAACCGCTTTTCACACGCGCTTTCCCGAATATCTTGAAGCCAGAACACGCATTCCCGCCGATTGGTCCTGGCGCGTGATGCGACGCTTCCATGAGTCGGGCGCAGGTACCTTTGCAGCGACAGCCTCCTTAAGGCAGGAACTGACCCGGCGGGGCTTTACCAAGGTGCGTGCCTGGACACGCGGTGTTGATCTCGAAAGATTTCGCCCGGGCGAGGGTGACGCATGGTCCGGGCTGCCAAGGCCAATCTTTCTTTATGCAGGGCGCGTGGCGATCGAGAAGAATATTGAGGCTTTTCTGGCGCTGGATTTGCCGGGTAGCAAGGTTGTGGTCGGTGATGGACCCGCCTTGCCGGCGCTGAAGCAGCGATTTCCGCAGGTTACCTTCACCGGCTATCGCGATAATGGTTCGCTTGCCCGTTCCTATTCCGGGGCGGATGTCTTTGTCTTTCCGTCGCGAACAGACACTTTCGGGTTAGTTTTGCTCGAAGCGCTGGCGGCGGGCACGCCCGTTGCCGCCTTCCCAGTAACAGGTCCGATTGACGTCATCACCGATCCTCGTGTTGGCGCTTTGGATGAGGACCTCCGCGCTGGACCTCCGCGCTGCATGCCTCAAGGCGCTTGAATGTGATCGCGCGGCGTGCCGTCTTCATGCAGAAGCCTGGTCCTGGGACGCATGTGTTGCGCAGTTCAGGGCGGCGTTGGTGCCGATTCGATAAAGGCCCCTTTCCTGTCATCATTCTTTCATTGATCCGTCACGCATCCATCATTCAATTCAGCCACATGTTACAAAGCTTTTGAAAGAGGTCTCCCATGCTTGGCCGTCGAACTGCCCTAATGCTGCCGGGTCTTGCATTCCTACCGCTGCATGCCCGTGCGCAAGCTGATTGGCGCCAACAGCTCCGTGAAGTGCGCTTCGGCATGATCTCGGTCGAGAATGAACGAGACGCCGTGGCGCGCCTGCAAGGTCTTCAGGCCTATATGGCGCGCGAATTGCGCTCCCCTTTCCGTGTATTTCGCGGGTCTGACTATGCAGCGGTGGTGGAGGCGCTACGCGCCGGTCATTCCGAATTGGCTTATCTCGGCCCGGCTTCCTACGGGCTTGCGCGGCGTGTCATGGGGGAACGCATCATCCCCATATTCCGCTACATCGATAATGAGGGCATGGAAGGCTACCACAGCGTCATGATTGTGCGGACGGATAGCCCGATCCGGACTCTTGAGGATATGCGCGGCAAAACGCTCGGGTTCAGCGACCCCAATAGTACGTCGGGCTTCCAGGTGCCTGGCTGGTTCCTGCGTCGCCAGGGGATGGACCCGGCAAGCTACTTCTCCCGCACGGGCTTTACTGGCAGTCATGAACAAGGCGTCATGACTGTAATCAACGGTACGTTTGATGCTGCTGTGCTTTCCTATTCAAATGAACGCCGCAATACATTCCAGCGCATGGCGGAGAAAGGCATGATTCCGGAAGGCGCTGTCCGCGTCATCTGGAAATCCCCGCTTATTCCGAATGCGCCCATTGTGATGCGCACAGATTTGCCGGAAAGCTTCCGGCAGGAGGCGATTGCCGCTTTTGCCGCCATGCCGCAGCGCGATCCACAAGCCTTCCGCGACATGACATCTGATGCCCGCGGCCTGGCGCCCGCCAAGCACGAGGATTACCTGGATATCGTCGCGATCCTTGAGGAAAATGCCGCGCGTCGGCGGGAACGGCGGTCCTGACCGACTCTCCTGCTGTCCTTGCGGCAGAAGCGCGGTGGCGTGACGCGCAAGGGCCTCGTCAGCGCACTTGGTTTCTTGCTGTATCGTTGCTTGCCATCGCGATTGCAGCCTCCGCCTGGATTGGGGAGGTCAGCATCGCGAGGCTGGTGCGCGGCCTCCCGCTCGCGGCTGATTACATTGCAGGCACCCTACCGCGTCTGCGTCTGGATCATTTTTTGGCTGATCTTGGCCATTGGATGTGGGGTTTTGCGGATTGGGCGCTGCTGCTCGCGGATACGCTTCTGATTGCCTATGTTGGGACAGTCTTGGGTGGATTGGTGGCACTTCTGCTTTCCTTTCCGGCCGCGGCAACGCTTGCTCCGCCATGGATCGTCACGATCATACGTCGCGTTTTGGAATTGATGCGGACAGTGCCAACACTCGTTCTCGCGCTCATCTTTGTTTATGCCTTTGGGCTTGGCGCCTTCGCCGGCATAGCCTCCCTGGAGGGCGGCGGCCAGCCCATCGCCCACCGGCTCGCCTCCCTCCCCGGGCCCAGCGGCCGCGACCTGCTGCTGCTGCCGCTGCTGCTGCCGCTTGCGCTTGGCATCGGGCCCTTTTGCATAGGGG
>JAPLOJ010000341.1 GCA_026400795.1 Alphaproteobacteria bacterium | reverse complement strand
GGCGTTTTGATCTTCGCCGCGATGATCTGGCGCATGGCTTCCACCGCCAGCACCGTGCCGCCCTTCATATCCAGAATGGCCGGGCCATAGCAGCGATTGCCGTCGCGCCGGATTGGCAGCTTTTCCAGCGTGCCAATGGGATGCACCGTATCCAGATGCGCCATCACCAGAATACCCGGCGCGCCATCCCCATCCGGGTGCGGGAAGCGCGCGCGCACGCAATCGCCAAGCCCCATACGCCCCGGAATGCGATCAATATGCGCCCCCAGCAGCGCCAAATCGCGGGAAGCCAAATCCATCATGCGATTGACCGCCCCCGCATCAAAGGTGGGGCTTTCGCAGGCCGCCCAGCGCATCAGGCGGGTCAGGATCTCATCAGCTTCAAATGGAAGGGCAAGGGCGGCGTGGTTCATGGCGGGTCTTCTCCTGCGAAATGTCTCTGCTGGTGGAAGCCTGCGGTGCGGCGCGGATCAGGGCAAGGGGGCAACTCGGCAGCAGGTTTCCGGCATGGTAAGGTAACGCCGACATCAGGATAACGTCCATGCGCCTTTTGGTTGCCAATGCGAATACCACAGAAGCCATTACCGAAACCTGCGCGGCCGTCGCGCGTGCCGCCGCCGCACCGGGCACCGAGATCATTGGCGCCACGCCTCGCTTTGGCCCGGCAGTGATCGCAACCCGCGTGGAAAATGTGATTGCCGGCCATGCGCTGTTGGAAGCGCTGGCGGAACACGCCGGCCGCGTGGATGCGGTATTGCTGGCCGTGAGCTTCGACACTGCACTTGATGCTGCGCGCCAGCTCATGCCCTGCCCGGTGCTCGGCATGACGGAGGCCGCGGCGCTGACGGCCTGCATGATGGGCGGGCGCTTTGGCCTGATCACCTTCGGCAATGTGGAACCCTACCGGGAACTGATCGCGCGCCATGGGCTTTCCGCCCGGCTGGCGGCACTCGCCGGTCTGGATGCGACACCACCGGAGGCACTCGCCAATCCGGAAGGCGTTGCCGAAAAGCTCCGCATCGCGGTGGAGGGGCTGGCGGCGCAGGGCGCCGATTCCGTGGTACTGGCCGGCGCGGCCTTGGCGGGTTTCGACCAACGCCTGGCAGGCCGGGCGGCCTTGCCGCTTTTTGATGGCATTCGCTGCGGGGTGAAGCTGGCGGAAGCGCTGGTCGCGCTCAACCCGCCACGCACACAGAGCGGCTCCTACGCCCCGCCCCAGGGGCGGATCAGCCAGGGCTTGACGCCGACCCTGGCCGCGCTGTTGGGTGGCGGAAAGCTAAAGTAAGGAAGACGCCCATGCGCCTGGATGGTCCTGATAGCAAGAATATAGATGACCGGCGCGGTCAGCGCGGTGGCGGCGGTGGCGGCATGGGCCGTGTCGCCGTGGGGGGCGGGTTCGGCGCCATAGTGCTGCTCCTGCTTTCCATTTTTCTCGGCGTGGATGTGACGGGGCTTGGCGGGGCGCAGGCACCCGCGCCTTCGCCCAGCGCCACTGAACAGCGCCAACTCCCCGCCGGTCAGGCCGGCTTGCAGGAAGATGAGGCGCGCCGCTTCATCTCTCGTGTCCTGGCCGAAACCGAGCAGGTTTGGAATGAGGCCTTCCAGTCACTCGGGCGGCGTTATGAGGAACCGGTGCTCGTGCTCTATAGCGGCGCGACCCGTTCAGGCTGCGGCGCGGCACAGGCGCAGGTTGGCCCCTTTTACTGCCCAGCTGATAAGCGCGTGTACATTGATCTTGATTTCATGGGCCGATTGCTGCGGCAACTGAATGCGCCTGGGGATTTCGCTGCGGCCTATATCGTGGCGCATGAAGTTGGGCATCATGTCCAGAATGAATTGGGCGTGCTTGAGAAAGTGGAAGGGCTGAAGCGCCGCACGGATCAGCGCACGGCCAATGAATTGCAGGTGCGCGTGGAATTGCAGGCCGATTGCCTGGCCGGGCTTTGGGCCAAGCGCGCCCATGATGCGCGGCGCATCCTGGAAGCAGGCGATATTGAAGAAGGCTTCCGCGCTGCCGCGGCCGTTGGGGATGATACCTTGCAACGGAAGTCCCAAGGCCATGTCCAGCCTGAAACCTTCACCCATGGCAGTTCCGAACAAAGGTTGCGCTGGTTCCGGCGTGGGCTTGAAACCGGGCAACTTTCCGCCTGCGATACCTTCCAGCCTGGGCCGCTGTAAGGCAGGTCAAGCGGAGTCTTTTTTACTGTCGCTACCGGCCCATCCGGGCTGGATTGTTCATGGTACTCGTTGCTGTATCGGAAAGGCTCGGGCGCCCGATATTGCCGAATAGCGCCTGCATCATGTTCCGCTCTGTTCCCGGTACCGGGGTTTCCCGCGACGCCATACCAACATCCTGCCCATCACTTGGCTTCAATTCCCGGATTTCCTGCACCACGCCACGCTGATCAAAGTTGATCGCCACCACCACGCGGTCGCGCAATTCCAGATAGCGTCCGGGCATCACCTGGGTATTGCCGCTGATGTAATACCAATTTTCCTCATCAAATGTGCCACGCGCCGTGGGCGGGCCGAGCAGCGCCGCCACATCGGATCTGGTCTGCACGCCCTTGGTGATCTGCGCGAGCTTGTCTGCATCCACCCTATTGCCGCGCGGCACGGGCGGCGGGGCCAGCCTTTCGCAGGCGCCTACTGCCAGGGTTACCAGCAACAGAAACACACTCATGCCGCGCCTGCGGTAAAAACCTTCAGCCATGTCGCGGTTCCCAGCCCAAGACGCCCTGTTCAAGATTGACCATTCGCCGCTCCGGACCCATGTCCAGGGTCTTCGATAGACACCCCGGGCCTCTGGGGTCAACCGCTGCCTTTCGGCTTGGGATGGGATCAATGGGTTTGCTCAGCGCCTTCCGCCGTTCATCGCATGAAAGGGCGGGCTTTACGCTTTACGGTGCCGCTGTCGCCACCGCACGGTCGCCCTATTTCTACGCCGATCTTGCGGTGCGCGATTCGGTGGAAGGCCGGCTTGACCTTATCCACCTGCATGCCGCCCTTCTGGTCCGCCGCCTGAGGCGCGATGCCGATGAGCGTGGCCCCGCCTTGGCCCAGGCCGTATTTGACGCGATGTTTTCCGACATGGATGTCAATCTGCGCGAAATGGGGGTGAGCGATATGGTGGTGGGCAAGCGCGTGCGCGGGCTTTGGGAAGCGTTTCACGGCCGCGCCATCGCCTATGAAGCCGCTTTGGATGCCGGCGACCCCGCCGAAATGGCAGCGGCGCTCGCCCGCAATGTCTGGCGCGAAGATGAAGCGGGGCCTGCCGCCCATCGCCTGGCACGCATCACTTTCGCCCAGGCAGAACATCTGCAATCCCAGGGTTTTGCCACGCTTTTGGCCGGCCAGGCCAAGTTTCTGGCGCCAGAAGGCATCCCCGATGCTGCCTGAATTTTCGCGTCACCAAATCCTGACCGACCCGCCCCAGGCCGGGGTGGAGGATCGCTTGGAAGCTAGCCCAGCGGAATGCGCGGCGCTGGCCGAGCGCTTTGGGATTGAGGCGCTCAAGCATTTCAGCGCCCGCTTCACCCGCAAACCCTATCCGGGCGGTGGGCTGCTTATTTCCGGGCGGCTCAAGGCCGAACCGGTACAGCTTTGTATCGTCAGCCTAGAACCGGTGACCGAGCATTTGGACAAGCCCTTCACTCTTGTAGTGCTGCCCCCTGATGGCACGCTTTCGGAAGACCCGGATGGGCCAGATGAAATCCAGGCCGATGCCACCGGCCATTTCGACCTGGGCGAGGCTTTGGCGGAGGAATTATCGCTCTCGCTCAACCCCTATCCGCGCCAGGCGGGGGCGCATTTGCCTCTGGCGCCGGAGGAAGCCGCCGAAGCTGCTGAAGCCCCGCCGCGCAACCCGTTTGCCAAGCTGGCGGCCTTGCGCGGCACCAAGGGTTAGGGCGCCCCAGCCAAAGCTTGCGCCCTCGTGAAGGTAGTGCTACGTGCCCGCCCTTGTTCGAATCCACAGTTTCGCTTGAGTGAAAGAGACCCGGCGCCATGGCCGTTCCGAAAAAGAAGACTTCGCCTTCCCGCCGCGGCATGCGTCGCAGCCATCATGCGCTTACCAGCTCTGCGCATCATGAATGCGCCAATTGCGGTGAATTGAAGCGCCCGCATCATGTCTGCTCCCATTGCGGCTATTATGATGGCCGTGAAGTGGTGGCGGCGGATCGCCTGAAGCCGGCCGTCCGGCTCTGATCCGGCGCATCCCAGGGCGCCGAGGCTCCCGAAGTGGCTGATACAGGGCCCGC
>JAPLOJ010000307.1 GCA_026400795.1 Alphaproteobacteria bacterium | reverse complement strand
CTGGCAGCCAAAGCGCGATCCCGGCCGCTGATCTGAATGCCATGCGCGATTCTGGGTTGGCGCATCTGCTTTCTGTCTCCGGACTGCATATCGCGATTGTGCTGAGCGTTTCCTTCTGGGTCTGCCGCTTGCTGCTGGCACTGTATCGGCCACTGGCGCTCCGCGTTCCTGGCAAGCTGCTGGCCGGCTGCGCCGCATTGCTTGCAGGCGGCTTCTACATGCTGCTGACCGGCGCGCAGGTACCCATGCAGCGCAGCTTCGCCATGGCTTGCCTTGTCACGCTTGCAATTCTGGCAGGGCGTAAAGCCATATCGCTACGCGGCCTTGCCTGGGCTGCGGCGGTGGTGATGATCTTCGATCCGGCTTCGCTTCTTGGCCCATCTTTCCAGATGTCTTTCGCTGCGGTGCTCGCCTTGATCGCAGGCTGGGAAGCGCTGCAACCGCGCCTCACGAAGCTGCGCGCCAGCCACGGTTGGGGCAAACGAATCGCTTTAGGCATAATGGGATTGATGCTGACCTCCGTCCTGGCTGGCGCCGCGACAGCGCCCTTTGGCCTCGCACATTTTGGCAGGCTGCAATGGTATGGCGTGGCGGCGAATGCGGTTGCGGTGCCCCTCACCTCCTTCATCATCATGCCCGCCGGCATGCTGGCTGCCTTGTTGATGCCGCTTGGGCTGGAAGCCCCGGCGCTTTGGGTCATGGGGCTTGGGGTGGAGGGTGTTTTATGGGTGGCGCGCATCGTCGCGGCCTGGCCAGGTGCGACGCAAGCCGCAATGCCCATCCCTGCTTGGGGGCTCATGGTCTTTGCCTTCGGGCTTTGCTGGCTTTGTCTTTGGCGCAGTTGGTGGCGCACCTTCGGCGTGCTGCCTATGATCCTTGGCCTTTCAAGCGCAGCCTTCGTCCAGCCTCCGCATATTCTAGTTTCTGGCGATGCGCGGCTGATTGCGATTTCCGCCGCCGATACGCTGTTCCTTCAGCGCCAGACGGGCGCTTCGTCGCTTACGCGCGATTCGTGGTTGCGCCTTTACGGGCAAACCGCCGCACAAGCCTTGCCTGCCGAAGGTAGCACCGCCGAGGGAAAACTTCGCTGCAGCGCTGAAGGTTGCATTGTGGATGAAGGTCCGGGGGCCTTCCTGGTGCGCCGCGGCAATATCATGGCGCAATGTGGCGCGGTTGCTGTGATCATCTCCGCCGAACCCATCCGGCAACGCTGCCGCCAGAGTATTTTGATTGATCGCTTTTCCGTCTGGCGTAATGGCCCACATGCGATTTGGCTTTTACCCACAGGGGCGCAGGTGATTTCCGATCGCGCTTGGCGCGGTGATCGGCCCTGGGTGCCGCCGCCGCCTCTGCCGCGCGCGGCTGCGGAACCGCCGGCGCCTATTGAATAGCCAACCCACCCTTGTCATGCCCTGGCGCAACATGGAAGCTGAGGGAGATTTTGATCGGGGGTTCGCATGCCAATCGGCTGGGAGAAATTCAGCGCCGCGCCATTGCTTGATCGCTGGCGTGCGCTTTGCGCAAGCGATGAGATGTTACGCTCTCGGCTGCCGGGGGCCGTTGGGCGCTTTGCTGTCATGCAACCCGGCTTCGCCATCACCATTGAACTTTCTGATACCTCTGTCGGCCTTTCGCTGACATCGGAAGCAGAGACGCGCTTCAGCGCGACGGGTGCAATTTGGGATGAGTTCCTGAAAATGCACCCGGCTCGGCATCACCACCATCTGTATGCACTGCGCATGCGTGTTCCTGGGTTTTCGGCTGAAGGCGATGAGCTCACCTGGGCGCAACATACGCATCTTTTGCGGCGCGTTTTCGATCTCGCGCGCTGGTCGTTGACAGGCACATCAATGCCAGCGCCGGCTTCACTCAGACCGCGGCTTGGCACCGCCACCCCCTGCACTACTGCACAGGGCCGCTATGTGACCCTCAACGCCAAAGGCCGCGATTTTGTCGTCTACGGAGAAAGCGCCGGGCGGTCGCGTCCGATCCTTGGGCTACACACCGCCGGGTCCGATTCGCGGCAATTCCACAGACTCATGGCGAATCCTCGGCTTGCGGAAGCCGGCTATGCCGTCACCGCCTTTGATCTGCCAGGACATGGCCGTTCGGCGCCTGCAGCCGAGCCCGGGGCCTGGGCGCTGGATACAGATCTTTATGCCGAATTGATTCTGGACTTCGTCGACGCCTGGGGCTTTGACGAAAAGCCAATCCTGCTCGGCGCATCCATGTCCGGCGAAATCTGTCTTGAAATGGCATTGCGCGCGCCAGAACGCTTTGCCGCCATCATCGCCTGTGAGGCTTCTGAACATGTCGCCGGCCGGCGCACCCCATGGGCGGATCATCCGCGCGTGAACGCCGCCATTTTCACGCCCGAATGGATTGAAGGCTTGATGGCACCACAATCGCCCGCTGAATGCGCAGCAGAAGTCTGGTGGCACTATAGCCAGGGGGGCTGCGGGACATTTCCCGGCGATATTCTTTTCTATTCCGGGGGTTGGGATGCGCGTGATCGCATTCATCGCATTGATACGCGCAAATGCCCTCTCACCTTGCTAACCGGCGAATATGATTATTCCTGCACAGCAGAACATTCAGCAGCAACGGCAGTGAAAATCCCTGGCGCGCGGTTTCAGCGTATGGATGGCATCGGCCATTTTCCCTTTGCGGAAAACCCCGATCTATTTCTTGATTACCTACTCCCCGCTCTCCAAAACCAGACAGGATGATCAAAGAAACTGCGCCAGCCGATAAAACCGCGCGGCACTGCGCCAGAACAGGTCAGCCTTTTCCTCAGCCGAAGCACCGGCGGCGATGCGCTTGAAGGCATTCCAGCCGACAGCATAGCCATAGCCGCCCTTATCCACCGGGAAATTGCTTTCAAACATGCAGCGCTGCGTGCCGAAAAGCGCGATACAGCGTTCCATCCAGGGGCGCCAATGCTCGGCCAGTTCTTCCGATGATGGCGCAATCGCGCCCGCTTCAAGCCCTAAGCCCGGCAGTCGCATGCCAAGCCCGCCCACCTTCACCATGACATTCGGGCATTGCGCCAGTTCCGCCATATTGTGCGACCAGGCGGCGAAAACCTCATCACGCTTGCCGGCATAGGGGCCGATACCAAGAATGCCGCCGCAATGATCCAGCACGATCGGGATTTCCGGGAAGGCGCGCGCGAGTGAGGCGAGGCGCGGGATTTGGTGAAAATAAATCCAGGCATCACAGGAAAGCCCATTCCGCCCAAGGGCGGCGAAGCCCGCGCGGAAGGCAGCGCTGTCCATCATGTCTTCCGCCGGCGTATAGGCCGGGTTCAACATAACGGGGTCAGGGTCCCAGGTCGCGATATGGCGAATGCCGCGAAACCTGCCGCCGGCAGCCGCGATATGCGCTTCCAGCACCGGCTGCACGGCTTCACCCAGCGTCAGGTCGGCATAGCCCACAATCCCGGCATTGGCGGCGATATCGCCATAGATGCCGCTTGCGAACATCGCGGCAATGCCGGTGACGAATTCCGTCTCCCCCACTGGCTTCAAAGCTTCAGGCCCTGCGGCGCGATGCATGGACCGCGCTTGGACATAAACTGTCGCCTTGACGTTATGGCCGCTTTTCAGATCCGCCAGGAATTCATCATGCAGATAGCGCCAGCCTGGCCGATCCCAGAGATGATGGTGCGGATCGATGATCAGCTGCGCAGGGTCCAGGATTTCTTCCTGCCGTGCGGCGAGCCAATCCTCTCGGACGGCGAGGTAATGCTGCACCTGATGTTGGGACATGGCGTATTCCTGACCG
>JAPLOJ010000363.1 GCA_026400795.1 Alphaproteobacteria bacterium | reverse complement strand
GATGCTCCCCAATCCAGGCCTCATCAAAGCCCAAATGGTCAAGCCATTCGATCAATTCCAAATCGCGCGTGAGCCCAAGGGTTGGGTTGTCGCCAACCCGATGAAACGGGGCCAGGAAAATGCCGAAGCGAAGGCGGCGAGGCAGCATGGCTGGGTTCTCCATCACATGGAAGGCGGGTCGCCCGCCAGGAATTCCTCGCCGCCATAATCGGCCGCGCGAGGCAGGCGCAGGATGCGCCCTTCAGGGGTCATGCCCACAAGTTCGGGCAATACGGTTACCACGGGCTTGGCGCGTGCGGCGGCGAAGGCTTCCGCCACGCTTTCATGCCGGGCAAGCTTGGTCAGGTTCATGCGTGTCGGGAAAACCAGCTTCTTCGTGCCGGCAATGCCTTCCGCCAAAGCATCAGCGGGCCTGATCCAGACACTATACACCGCTTCATGCCCATCATGCACCGCGGCCTGATCCTCGGGCGCGGCGGCCAGGAAGAAATGCGTGTCAAAACGCTTCGGCACTTCCACCGGCGTGATCCAATGCGCGAAATGCCCGAGTGTTGAGATCGCCGGCACCAGACGACGTTCGGCAAGCATGGCGGCGAATTCGCCCTCGGCTACCGGCGCCTGGCCAACTTCGGCCAGCAAAACACCGCATTCTTCCCAGGTCTCGCGGATGGCCGCGACGCGAAGGGCTGCGTGGGCGTCGCCGCCGCCAAGTGTCTTGTCAGCCGCTTCCACGCGCCCACCGGGAAACACCAAGGCGCCAGAGGCGAAATCAATCTGGCGGTGGCGCACCACCATGAAAACTTCCATGCCGCCTGGCCCATCACGCAGCAGCATGACAGAGGAAGCCGGGCGGGCGGGGGCGCTTGTGGTGTCATTCATAGGGGCATTGCAGCGCGCCCAGCGCTTCGCCGCAAGGTGCCCCGCCTCATCCTTTGGCCAGGCGGCGCAAATGCGCGGCTGCCGCCCGGCTGGCGGCGGCTTCAATGTCACGAAAGCCCAGCACCAGCGCCTCCCCCAGGCGGGTGAGCTTGGCGCCTCCGCCCCCAGCGCCGCCGGTGATGCGCTCCACCACCGGGGAAGAAAAGGTCTGGTTCAGTTCCGCCACCAATTCCCAGGCCCGGCGATAGGACATGCCAAGCGACCGTGCGGCGGCGCTGATCGAACCAGCCTCGGCAATCGCCTCCAGCAGGGCGATCTTGCCTGGGCCCACGCGGCCATCGGCGAGATCAATGCGCAGCCAAAGTGCTGCTTCCGTCATGGCCGGGGCATCACATGCAGCGCATCACGCAGCAGGGAAACGCTGCATGCCTCGCCCACTGCCAGACCATTGCGCTGCGCGGCATGGCGCGGCAGGGCGAAGGTCAATTGCCGGCCCTCGGGGTCGCCTACATCCAGGGTCACGCGCATTTCCTCGCCCATCGGCAGCAGCGCGATGATGGTGCCGGAAACCGGGTTCTCCCTTTCACCCGCCGAGGGTCGGCCACGGCGATGCAACACCACGCCGCCCGCGCCAATCAGCCAATCCACCGCGGTGCCAGGCGGCAGGCTTGGCATGGGGGCGGCTTCCAGCATTTGGTCACCCCAGCGGAGCCGCGTGAGGCCATCCTCATGCGCCAGGATCACGCCGGCGAAAAGATTGCGCAGATCAAGCAGCCGCGCGACCTCGGCGGAGGCCGGGCGGGCCAGCATTTCCGCGGGCGGTGCGGTTTGCAGCCCCCTGCCCCGATGCAACAGCAGCATGCGGTCCGCGAGCGACGCGGCCTCATCCAAATCATGCGTCACCAGGATGATCGGGATGGAAAGCCCCTGGCGCAGATTGGCCAATTCCACTTGCAAACGCCGACGCGTGGCGCGGTCCACGGCGCTGAAGGGTTCATCCAGCAGCAGCACGGCAGGGTCACGCGCCAAAGCCCGCGCCACGGCAACGCGTTGTTGTTGCCCGCCGGAAAGCTCAGCCGGGCGGCGCTGCTCAAGCCCGGTAAGATGCACACGCGCCAGAAGTGCGGCGGCGCGGGGGGCGCGCTCAGCGGCGGGCACATGGCCCATCGCGGCCATGACATTGGCCAGCGCAGTCATATGCGGAAATAGCGCGTAATCCTGAAACACCAGCCCAACGCGGCGCCGATGCGCTGGCAGGTCAAGCGCGCGGCTTGTGTCGAGCCAGGCTTCGCCATCACAGATCACATGGCCGCTTTCGGGATGATGCAGCCCGGCAATGGCGCGGAGCGTGGTGGATTTGCCCGCACCGGACGGGCCAACGATGGCGAGCAACTCCCCCGGCGCGCAATCGAGCGCGATATCAAGCGCGATCGGCGCCGTTGCCTTCAGGCGCAGGCTAAGGCCCGGATCAGCCATGGCGGCGGCGCCCGATCCCGCGCGTCAAGCGCTGCACCAGCAGCAACGCCAAAAGGCAGATCACGAGTAGCAGGGCCGACATGCTAGCCGCGGCGGCATCGTCAAACGCCTGCACGCGATCATAAATGGCAATGGCGGCGGTGCGGGTTTCGCCCGGGATGGCGCCGCCCACCATGAGCACCACGCCAAATTCACCAAGCGTATGGGCAAAGGTCAGCACAATGGCCGTCGCAATGCCGGGCCAGGCTAGCGGCAATTCAACGCGCCGGAACACCGCCCAGGGGGTCATGCCAGACGTCGCCCCCGCTTCGCGCAGATTTGGCGGGATGGCGCCAAAGGCGTTCTGGATTGGTTGAACGGCGAAGGGGATGTTCGCAATCGCACTCGCCAGAAGTAGCCCTTCAAAGGAAAACGCAAGGGTCCGCCCGAACATCGCCTGGAAGGCGCCACCGAACCAGGTGCCGGCGCCAAAGGCGGTCAGCAAATAAAAGCCAAGCACGGTGGGCGGCAGCACCAGCGGCAGCGCCACGGCCGCTTCAATCATGCCCCGCCCGGCAAAGCGCCGCAGCGCCAAATGCCGCCCGAGCCAAAGGGCAAAGGGCAGCAGGATCACCACTGTGCTGAGGCCAAGCCAAAGCGAAAGGCGAAGGGCGGGCCAATCCATCCGTCAAGGTGCCTCTAAGCCATGCCGCGCGAAGACCGCCGCCGCCTGGGGGGAGAGCAACCAGGCCTGCACGCGCGGCGCCGCTTCACTGGCGCGCTTCGTCAAGGCCAGGCGATGGCGCAGCGGCCCGTGCAACGCATCAGGCACCAGGCTAAAATCGCCGCGCGCCTTGAGCGCTGGGGAAAGCGCGAGAGAGAGCGCGATCAAACCACCAGTCGCCCCTTCCATCATGGCGAATTGTGCGGCCTGGGCGATGTTCTCACCAAAAACAAGCCGCGGGCGCAGCGCCTCCCACAGGTCAAGCCGGCGTAGGGCTTCCTCGGCAGCGCGGCCATAGGGGGCGATTTCCGGATTGGCGATGGCAAAGCGTTGGACGCGCCCCGCCGCCAATAAGGGGCGCAGCGCTTCCAGCCCGCCAGCGGGATCAAGCACCGAGCCACGCGGGGCAAACAGCGCAAGCCTTCCCACCGCAAAGACATGGCCCGCATCGCGCGTATGCCCCGCTTCGGCGAGTTTCTGAATGCTGACCTCATCGGCGGCAATCATCATTTCAAACGGCGCGCCCTGCGCGATCTGGCGCGCCAAATTCCCGCTGGCGCCAAAGGCAAAGCGCGGCGCTATCCCGGTTTCTGCCGCGATCAACGCTGTGGCTTCCTCCAGCGCCGGCTGCAAGCTGGCGGCAGCGGCGATCAACGGCGCGGGGCGCGCAGCCACCTGCCCGGCAAGCATGGGCGCAGAGCCAAAGGCCAGAAGCAGGACGCGGCGGTGCATGCGAAGCCTCCGTTATTCCCATTCGGGTATAACCCATGAGAAAGGCTGCACGCAAGCCATCGTGAAATTTTTGGCGCCATTTTCCAAATGTAAATCTTGTAATGGCAATACAGAGGATGAGGAGCAAAAAATGTTCACATCCCAAAAATTCTTTGTGCCTGTGGGAATTTCGGCAGCGCATCCTGCGCCGGGAACTCTCAACGCATCATACATCATTGCTAATGAAGCATTGCAGCATGGCATGGCTGATGAAGCGCCATCCGCGACAATCTGGGGAGCATTCCCATGAGCGGCAGCGCACCCCCGATTGGTACGGCAGGTGATGATTTCCTCTCCGCCCCAGGCATCACGGATGACAGTCTTTCAGGGCTGGCGGGCAATGATACCCTGCTCGGCTTTGGCGGTGTGGATCAGCTTTCAGGTGGTGCGGGAAACGACTCCCTTGATGGTGGCGATCTGGCCGATGGCCTGCAAGGTGATGCGGGTAATGATACGCTGCTGGGCGGCAATGGCTGGGATCTTCTTTTTGCCGATAGCCCAACCGGCACAAATGGCGACAATGCCGATGCACGTAATCTGCTGCGCGGCGAAGCGGGCGATGATGTTCTGCTTGGTGCGCTTGGGCGTGACACGCTTGATGGCGGCGATGGCCAGGATGTCTTGAGCGGTGGCGGCGGCGCGGATTGGCTGCTTGGCGGCAATGATGCCGATAATTTCCTGATTGATCTTTCGGTCAATCCATCGCTGGTCAGCAGTTTTCTGGCAGCTGATACGATCGCCGATTTTTCACGCACGCAGGGGGATTCGCTTTCCTTCGGCCTCAGCAATGGCGTGTTGCAGGGCGCTTTGGGGCCGGCACCGCTGATCTGGCGTGGCGCCTTGCAAACCATTGGCGGGCCGCTGCCAGGGCTTGCCCTGCCCGGCGCTGAATTGGGCTTGGGCTATCTGCAAGCCTGGTACATTCCTGCAGCCAGCACAGATACGGCGCCAGGCGGCTGGATCGCCATTGATCTCGACCAGGATGACGCGCTCGGCACTGCCGATCTTTTGATCCGGTTGATGACATCCAGCTTCGCGCCGGAAAGCTTCTATTCCTCTGTCGCCGCGGGCAGCTTCGCGGGTTTAGCCGGCACAGCGAATGATGATGCCATTTCCGCCATTCCATCAGGGTCAAGATTATTCGGCCTGGGCGGCGCCGACCTGCTGCTTGGGGAAGCAGCTGCGGATTGGCTCTCGGGCGGGGCTGGCGCTGACACGCTTTCCGGTCTTGGCGCCGCGGATCAGCTTTGGGGCGGTGCCGGGGATGACTGGCTATATGGCGGAAATGGCAATGATGCTCTCTACGCTGATGGCCCGACACTTGATGACACGGATGACGCCGAGGCGACCAATCGGCTGGACGGGGATGTTGGGAATGATTCCCTCTTTGGTGGGGCTGGTTTGGATCGGCTGCTGGGCGGCAATGATGCCGATTTCCTTTATGGCTCCGATGGCGCGGATGTATTGGATGGCGGCGCGGGCAATGACTGGCTGATCGGCGGCGATGGTGGCGATAGCCTGGTCGGCGGCACTGGGACCGACACGCTTGATGGCGGCGGCGGCGATGATCGGCTTCTGCTGCAAGACGCCACGGATCGGCTGGATGGTGGTGATGGGTATGATTGGCTCATTCTCTCCAGCGGGCTTTTCATTGATCTTGGGCTTGAAGAAAATCAGGTAACCAATGGCGCCTGGATTGCGGGCTTCGAAGCCGTGGACGCGAGGGGCGCCACCGCCGCGATGACGATACTTGGCAGTTATGAAGCGAATAATGTCTTGGCTGGTTCGGCCAGCGATAGCCTGACTGGTTTGGGGGGTGATGATTATCTGCAAGGCGGCGGCGGGCATGACACGTTGGCAGGCGGATCCGGCCAGAATATTCTTGAAGGCGGCACCGGCAATGATGTCTTCCTGGTTGAAGGCACCGACGATCTGCTGCTGGAATATACTGGGCAGGGTGCCGATACCGTCTACGCCAGCCTTGACTACTATCTGCCGTCCGAATTCGAAACGCTTGTTCTTTCAGCCACCGGCACCGCACTGCGCGGTATCGGGAATGAGGGCAATAACCTGCTGATCGGCAATGCGCTGGGCAATGAGCTCATTGGGGGCGCGGGCAGTGATGTCCTCCAGGGTGGGGCCGGTGATGACACGCTGCAAGGCGATGCCGGGGATGATCAATTGATCGGCGGTGACGGGGCGGGGGATTTGGCCAGCTATGCCAATTTATCCGAATTCGGCCAGAACGTCGTCGTCAATCTGACCAGTTCTTGGGCCACGGGCGCCTCGGGTAGCGATTTCCTGCAAGGGATCGAATATGTGCTCACCGGGGCTGGCAATGACCAGCTGATTGGCAATGCCGCCGCGAATTACCTCTCAGCCGGATCGGGTGCCGACATCCTTTGGGGCGAAGCCAGCGCTGATACGCTGGATGGCGGTGAGCAGGATGATACGCTCTATGGCGGCGCAGATGGGGACCTCCTGATCGGCGGCGTCGGGCGGGATTGGATTTCCGGTGATGCCGGCAATGACACGCTGAATGGCGGCGAAGGTGCCGATTCCATGGCCGGCGGCAGCGGCAATGACCTCTATTTCTACATCGACTCGCAGGACCAGGTCATTGAAGTCTCCGGTGGTGGCCAGGATACCATCATCACCTCGGCCAATGTCACCATGGCGGCCGATGTTGAGGTACTGGTCATTGCCGATGGCGTCAGTGGCCTTACCCTTATTGCCGGGCCAACAGGGAGAATGATGGTCGGCAATGGCCTCAGCCAAACCTTCCAGGGTGGTGCGGGGGATGATGTGATCCTTGCAGGCGGCGGGAGTCTCGCCGATATACTGGCCCTCTTCAACAATTGGCTCTAGCCCTGCGGGCCTGGGGCCCGTGGGCATGGGTCGAGGAAGGCTGGTCAGTGATGGAAAAGGCAACGCTTGGCGGCGGGTGTTTCTGGTGCCTGGAAGCCGTGTTCCTCGGCATGAAGGGCATCGCCACTGCGACTTCCGGCTATGCAGGTGGGCATGTCGCCAATCCTTCCTATGAGGAGGTTTGCGGCAAGCGGACCGGCCATGCCGAAATTGTGCAGGTCAGCTATGATCCGACCATTGTGTCCTTTCGGGATTTGCTGAAGGTCTTCTTCACCATCCACGACCCCACCACAAAGGACCGGCAAGGCGCTGATGTCGGCCCGCAATACCGCAGCATCATCCTGACGCATGACGCCACGCAGGACACCGTCGCGCGGGAAGTCATTGCGGAACTCACCGCAGCGCGGCTTTGGGGCAACCCGTTCGTGACCGAGATTGTGCCGCTGACCCAATTCTGGCCGGCTGAACCCGAGCATCACAATTACTTCGCGCGCAACCCCTGGTCGGGCTATTGTCAGGCCGTTGTGGCACCCAAAGTCGTGAAATTCCGGAAAAATTTTGCCGACTTGCTGAAATCCAATCAGGGGGCATAAGGGTCATGGTATTTTTCAAGCAAAACAAGCCGCAAGATGAGGTCTTTCCGATCCAGAAGGCCGAAAGCGAATGGCGCGCGGCCCTTTCCCCCGAAGCCTTTCGCGTTTTGCGCCAGCACGGCACCGAAAGGCCCGGGACATCGGCGCTGAATGCGGAAAAGCGGGCCGGGCGCTTCCTTTGCGGTGGCTGCAGCACTCCGCTTTTTGATGCGACGACAAAGTATGAAAGCGGCACGGGTTGGCCTTCCTTCTATGCCCCTTTGGAAGGCGCCGTGGCCACCCATGTTGATCGTTCGCTTTTCATGGTGCGGACAGAAGTACATTGCGCCCAGTGCGGCGGCCATCTTGGCCATGCCTTTCCCGATGGGCCGCCGCCCACGGGCCAGCGCTATTGCATGAATGGCATCGCCATGACCTTTGAACCTGCGGCCGCATCATGATCCGTTCATTGATTGGGCTTGGCTTGGGCTTGCTTACCCTATGCGCCCCGGCACGGGCCGAACTTGTCTATGTGCTCAATTCCACCGACCCGAGCATCGTCAAGATCGATTCCAAAACTGGTGAGGAAGTCCGGCGGATCGAGGGCCTGCGCGAAGTGCATCATCTGGTGCTGTCGCCGGATGGCAAGGAATTGCTGATCGCGGATTCCGCCGGCAATGAAATCCTGTTTGTCGAACCCGCAACCGGCAATGTCCTGCGCCGCGAACGCATTTCCAACCCCTATCACCTGGATTTCACGCCTGATGGCCGCTTGCTGGTTGTTGCAAGCCTCCGGCGCGGTCAGGTGGACATCTACGACGCAAATGGCCCGCGGCTTTTGGAGCGGCTTCGGGTTGGCAATAAGCCATCCCATATCGCCTTCAGCCCTGATTCGCGCTTTGCCTTCATCACAATCCAAGGTGACGGCACCGTGATCGCGATTGACCTGCAAACGCGGCGTGTTGTTTGGCAAATGCAAGTCGGCCCGGAACCGGCCGGCATCATTTGGCATCGCGATAGGTTGATTGTCGGCATTATGGGCCGCGATCATTTCGCTGTTCTGAACCCCGCAACCCAGAAGGTGGAAAGCACCATCCGGGTCGGCCGCGGCGCGCATACGATTTTCGCCTCCCCCGATGGCAAAACGCTCTGGGCCACCAGCCGCGTGCAAAGCCGCATTGCGGAAATTGATCCCGCCACGCTTGAAGTGCGCCGCATTCATGAAGTGCCAGGCGGGCCAGATTGCATCGCCTTCGCCCCGGATGGCGCGGTTTGGGCTACGCTCCGCTGGGCGGGCCGTATTGCGCGGCTTGATCCAAATACGGGCGATGTTTCGACCATTCGCGTCGGCCGCAGCCCGCATGGCATTTTCGTGCAACCGGTTGCGGCGCGGTGATGAAATTCTGGCGCAAGGCCGTGCTGGCGATGGCCGCGCTTTGCGCCCTTTCAGCCATGCCGGCCTCGGCCCAGACATCCGCCGCCTGCCCTGCCGGGACGCTTTACCTCACCATTGATACGGGCTGGGGGCGAGAGGCGGAAAAGATCGCCGAAATCCTCCGCCGTCGCAGCATTCGCGCCACCCTGTTTGTCGCGCAAGAGCCAACCCATCGCGGCGACCGCAGCCTTGACCCTACCTGGGCGGCATTCTGGCGCGCCCGCGCCGCCGAAGGCCATGTCTTCGCGAGCCACACGGATCGGCATTGGTATTTCCGCGGCGATCCCGCGCCCGGCCAGGTGCGCTATGTCGCGCGCGGCGGCGGTGGTGAGGTGCGGCTGGATCAGGACGCCATGTGCCGAGAGCTGGCAGCGCCGATTGAGCGGTTGCGTGCCGCCGCGCCGCAAGCTGTGGTTCTGCCTCTGTGGCGCGCGCCGGGGGGGATTACCACGCCGAATACACTGCGCCTGGCGGAGGCGTGCGGGCTGCGCCACCAGGGCTGGACCAAAGGCGGCTTCCTGGGTGATGAGCTGAATAGCGACACACACCCCAATGCGGCTTTGCGCGATCAGGCTCTCAGGAATATCCGCGATGGAGAGGTCTTGGTCATGCATTGGGGTGTCCGCAGCCGGAAGGACCCCTATGCCAATGTGTTGGAAGATGTGCTGGCGGGGCTGCAGGCCAAGGGGTTCTGCTTTGCGCCGCTCAGCGCGGAAGGCAGGCGCTAAGCTATGTTCAAGACCCTGGATGAGTTGCACACAAGGCTGACGGGCTGGATTTTCGAAACCTTGCTGCAGCCGGTGCTTTATGCCACCGATCTGATGAATATTGCCGATGAAATGCTGGAATGGGTGGATTTCACCCTGTTCAGTATTTTCGGCATGCTGGTGATCTACGCCGTCTGCCGACCGTTGGAGGCATGGCGCCCGGTGGAGCCAGTGACCGATCGGCGCGCGATTCGCACCGATATCATCTATACGCTGCTGGCGCGGCTTGGGGTTTTTCCGCTGCTCGCCTTCATTTTCCTGGCCGCCATCCAAAGCCAATTGGAAGGGCTGCTTGCGGATACGGGCTTTGTTGCGCCGACGCTGGAAACTTTCTTTCCGGTCCTGCGCGAAGCGCCTTTGATCACT
The DNA here is from genome assembly GCA_026400795.1 of Alphaproteobacteria bacterium. Taxonomy (GTDB): domain Bacteria; phylum Pseudomonadota; class Alphaproteobacteria; order Acetobacterales; family Acetobacteraceae; genus Neoroseomonas. Next base: position 4,164 of record JAPLOJ010000363.1, on the reverse strand, counting down.
TTCTTCCTTTATGTCTTGATTCTGGATTTTGGTGAGTATTGGCGCCATCGGCTGCAACACAGCATTGGCTGGTGGTGGGCACTGCATTCGATTCATCACGCCCAGCGGCAAATGACCTTCTGGTCAGATGATCGCAATCACATCCTGGATGAGGCGATTGCAGCACTTTGGTTCGGCACCATCGCTTTGCTGATTGGCGTGACGCCGGCGCAATTCCCGCTGCTGCTGCTATTGATGCGGCTGGTGGAGGCCTTCTCCCACGGTAATATCCGGCTGTCCTTTGGCCGTATCGGTGAACGCCTGGTGGTCTCGCCTCGCTATCACCGTCTGCATCATGGCGTTCTTTCCACGGCGGAACATGGCAAGAATTACGCGGTGCTTTTCCCGATTTGGGATTGGATGTTTGGCACGGCGGATTTCAGCCGCAAGGTGTTTCCACGCACCGGCGATCCCTCCGCGCCGGAAGCCATGGCCACAGGCGGCTGGCTGGTGCAGCAATGGGTCGGCTTCAAGCGGATGATTGGCGCGGGCGGGCGGGCCTAACCCTGCTCCAAAAAGCGGATAATGCCCGCCTATTCCGCCGCCAGCGCCGGCGCCACTTCGCCACTCATGCCAAATACTTCCGCCAGCAGCGTGTAGGAACGCTGGCGCGCCGCCGCATCATGGCAATGGGTGATCACGGCGAATTCAGAAATACCGCCATGCGCGGCTGAAAGTGCCTCCAGCTTGGCGCGCACCTGTTCCGGCGTGCCCACCATGGCCTGGGCGCGGATTTGCGCCAGCCGCGCCAATTCCAGATCGGAATAGGGGTAGGCCTCGGCTTCCTCGACACTCGGCAGCGGCAGGAACATGCCGCGGTCGCGCTTGAGACGCCATAATTCGCGGGAATGGAACAGGCGCCGTGCCTCGGCTTCTGTATCGGCTACCAGGCAAAACACGGCAAGCGCAGGATAGGGGGCCGTCAGGCGCGCGGGCAGGTCCGGCTTGGGCTGGAAGCTTTGGCGATAGATATCAATCACCTGTTCGCTGCCGCCACCGTCCGAAAAGAAATGCGCGAAGCAATAGGGCAGGCCGAAATAGCCAGCGACCTGCGCGCCGTAATCCGAACTGCCAAGCACCCACATTTGCGGGCGCGTGGTGGTGACAGGCTGGGCGATGATGCTGGCGAAGGGGTGGCCTTCCGGCAGGCCATCGCCATGCCAGCCGAGAATTTCCATGATTTGATTGGGGAAGCGTTCCGCCGCCCGCGCCGCATCGGGGTTGAGCGCGAAGGCGGTGCGCCCATCAGACCCAGGTGCGCGGCCCACGCCCAAATCCACGCGGCCGGGTGCGATGGCTTCCAGCATGCGGAATTGTTCGGCCACTTTCAGCGCGCTGTAATGCGGCAGCATGATGCCGGCGGAACCGATGCGAATGCGGCTGGTGGTCGCACCAATGGCGGCCAGCAGCACCTCCGGCGCGCTGCCGGCATGGGAAGCGCTATTGTGATGTTCGGCGCACCAGTAGCGGTTGAAGCCCAACGCCTCCACATGACGGGCGAGGGCCAGGGTTTCCTGCACCGCCGCCGCCGGGCTGCGGCCTGAGGCGACCGAGGATTGATCAAGGACGGAAAGGATGAAGCCGGACATGCCACGTAGCTTACCGCAAACCGCGCCAAGGACAAAAGTAGATGTATGAAAGCTTCATGCGCCGCGCCATCGCCCTGTCCTGCCAAGGGGTGGAGGCCGGTGGCGGCCCCTTTGGCGCCGTGGTGGTGAAGGATGGGGCCATCATTGGGGAGGGTATGAACCAGGTGGTCCCCAATGCCGACCCCACGGCGCATGCCGAAATTGTGGCGATTCGCGCTGCCTGCGCCGCGCTTGGCACGCATGATCTGGCCGGCGCGGTGATTATCTCATCCTGTGAGCCCTGCCCGATGTGCCTGGGCGCCATTTGGTGGTCCCGCATTGGTCTGGTGGTCTATGGCAATGACCGCGCGGATGCGGCGGCGATTGGCTTTGATGATGCGGCGATTTATGCCGAGGTCGCGGCACCCACGGAAGCGCGCAGCCTGCCGCTGCGGCGTGTTTTGGCGGAGGAAGCGCTTGCGGCCTTTCAGCTTTGGCAGGCCAAGCCAGACAAGATCCCCTATTGAATTAGTGTGCCACCCGCCCGAACAGCGCGGTCAGCGCGGCAAACAGTACCCCGCCCGCCAGAAAACCGACAAGCGTGCCATTGATGCGCACATATTGCAGATCGCGCCCAACACGGAGTTCGATCTTCTCAGTCACCGTCGCTGCATCCCAATTCGTCACCACGCCGGCGATGAAATCAGAAAGCTGCGCCTGGGCTGATGGCAGCAGCGTCATCAGTACACCCTCGGCCGCGCGATTAAGCCGCTCCCGCGCGCCTTGATCTTCCGCGAGCAAGGTGCCGGCATTGGCAAAAATGCCCGCCAGCAGCGCGACACTCCGCCCATCCGGCCGCGCGGCATCGGCTGCCAAGGCGATCTTCAGCCTATCCCATACATCCATGAGCCAGGCGGCGACGGAAGGGTGTGCAAGCGCTTCGCGCATCAGGCGGCCAATCGCGGCGGCGCGTTCGGGATCGGTTTCCAGCTTTTCGATCTCACGCGCCAGCCATTCGGCAAAGGCAGCACGCAAATCGGAATCATCGGGGCCGATCTTTTCCAATTCGGTATTGATGGCGTTCAGAATGCGTCGTGCAATTGTTGCTCCGGCAAGCCAGCCAACCAAGGCGCCACCTTCGGCACGCACACGCGCTTCAATGGCGCCGCGCAGGTTTTCCTCACGCGCGGCCAGCAGCACCCGCAATTGCCCGATCGCCAGGCTGAAGACTTCCTGATGCTGGCCTGATGCAACGGCCGCGCGCAGAATCCGCGCCAGCAAACGCGCGCCGGCGGGGCCGGAGACGATCCTTGGCAGCAGCCTTGCCAGCAGGCGCCGCGCGCGGCCATCTTCAAGGCTCGCCAGGATGCGGGGCAGGCTTTCGGAAAGTGCCATGGCGGCGCGGCGCGAAGCCTCGGGGTCGCGCAGAAAGCCTTCCAGAATGCGCGCCAGATCAAGCTTCGCCAGCACGCGGCGCACTTCGCCTTCGGTGAAGACATGGCCTGCGATGAAGCGCCCAAGGCCGCGGCCCAACCTATCCTTCTGATTGGGGATGATCGCGGTGTGCGGAATGGGCAGGCCAAGCGGGCGACGGAACAGCGCGGTAACGGCGAACCAATCCGCGATCCCGCCAACCAGGCCCGCCTTGGCAGAGGCCTGCAACAGATCAGTCCAATAGCCAGGCGGCAGGCGATAGCTGAACAGAATAAGCGCTGCCATGGCCACCAGCAAACCGGTCGCGAAGGCGCGATGGCGCTTGAGCGTCAGGCGAAGGGCAGCATCCCGATCATGATCCGACATGGGCCGTGCATAGCGCGGAAGACCCAGGCGCGGGAAGCATTATGGGATGGTCACTCCACCTTGATGGCAGCATCGCGCAATAATTTGCGCAGCTCCTCGGTGGCCGGCGTCATTTCCGCCATGAAGGCTTCCGGCGGGCCGGGGCGCGGCGGCACGCCTTCATTCGTCAGCCATTCGCGCATAGCGGGTTGGTTCATCACGTCCTGAAGCGCGCGATTGGCCCGCGCGATGATCGGCGCCGGGGTGGCGGCAGGCGCCAGTACGGCCAGCCCATCGGTCAGCTTGGCGCCGGGAATTACCTCCTGCACTGCGGGCACATTGGGCAGCACGGGGGAGCGTTCGGCATTGCCGACGGCCACCCCGATGCCTCGGTTGTCCTGCATGTAGGGTCGCGCGAATAGCAAAGTGGCGAGGGTGGCATCCACCCGGCCGGCCAGGAAATCCGTCATGGCCGCCGCGCCGCCACGATAGGGCACATGGGTCATGTTGAGCTTGCCATAGACCATCATCTGTTCGATCAGCAGGTGATAGGAACTGCCGACACCGACACTCGCGAAATTCACGCGGCCCGGATTGGCGGCGATGTGGCGGACGAAATCCTGCAAGGTGTTCGCTTGCAGGCCGGGGCGCACCAGCAGCACCACCGTCATGGGGCCGATCATGCCAACCGGCGCCAGGTCTCGCCACGGGTGAAAGCCGACATTCAGATCAGCGGCGGCGGCGATGATCAAATTGCCGTAGGAAGTGAATAGCAGCG
>JAPLOJ010000038.1 GCA_026400795.1 Alphaproteobacteria bacterium | reverse complement strand
TTCCGTGGTGCTGGATTTGAAATCGGAAGATGGCAAGCGCGCCGCCGCTGCCTTGGCGGCGCAGGCCGATGTGCTGATTGAAGCCTTCCGCCCCGGCGTGGCCGCGCGCATCGGGCTTGGGCCGGAGAATGCAAAGCCGGATGCAGTGTGTCTTTCCATTTCCGGCTTTGGTCAAAGCGGGCCTTATGCGGAACGGCCATGCACGGATTCCGTTGCTCAGGCGTTTTCCGGCTTCGTCAGCCTGAATGAAGGCGCGGATGGCGCGCCGCATAAAGGCGGAGCTTTCATCGCTGATATGGCAACGGGGATTTATGCTTTCTCAGCCGTACAAGTTGCACTCGCCGCGCGCGCGCAGGATACCACGCCACGTCGGCGCGTGATTGACATGTCGCTTATGGCGGCCACGTCCAATCTGCTGACGCACCAAATCGGCGAATGGGGCGTGCAGGGCAAATCAGCCGCGCCGCCCAATGCGCCGGCGGGGGCTTACCGTGCGGCGGATGGCGGCTGGGTGATGATTACGCTGGTGCGTGAAGCGGAATGGCCGAAGCTTTGCGGTGCGTTGGGCATTGCTGATATCGCTGCCGATCCGCGCTTTCTGAATTTCGATCTGCGCTGGCAGAATAGGGATGCGCTTTACGCCATCATCCGCGCGGCCTTCCTGAAGAAACCTGTTGCGGAATGGGTGACGATTTTGCAGGGCGAAAGGCTGCTGGCGGATCGCGTCAATACGCCGCTTGATTGGTTGGCGAATGAGCATGTGGTGGCCTATGGCGCCGCCGCGCGCATTCCGCAGCCTCAACTGGGCGCGGTGCCGCTGCCGATGCTGCCGGGGCTTGGCCATTTTGTGGCGGAAGCCCCGGCGCTTGGCCAGCATACGGCGGATGTGCTGGCCGAACTAGGGTAAGTGAGCGTTTAAAGGGTTATCGCACCCGAAATCTACGCCCGCCGAAGGCGGGCGCGAGCCCGAATGGGCGACGCCGCTTATGCGGCGAAGCCAAGCGCGCGGAGGCGCGCGCCGGCGTATGAGGGCGGATCGGTCACGATCCGCAACACAAGATTAATTATACGGCAGGCGCAGCCCCGGTTCATCCCATTGCATCGCGACCAACTTCCCAGTGTTGGAAAGCGTAATATAGGCCGTGCGCATATCCGGCCCGCCAAAGCAGATATTGGTCGGCATGTGTTCGGGCATTTTCACGGTGCGGAGAATCTCGCCCGAAGGTGACACGGTGGTGATTTCTCCAGCCACCAGCGTCGCCACAATAATATTGCCCGATGCGGCGATGGCGAGGCTGTCGAGCCGCCGATAGCCGGGGAATTGGCAAAGCACCCGCCCGCCGGCACTGGATGGCCAGGGTTCCTTCTTCAGCTTGCCGGGTGCTTCAATATCCCAGGCCCAAAGCCGCCCGGTTTCGGTCTCGGCCACATAAAGCGTCTTGCCATCAGGGCTCACGCCAATGCCATTGGCGCCGCCAAACACCGGGAAGGCCGCTTCCACCACGCGCGATCCATCTTCCGATGCCCAATAGGCGCCGCCATGGTCACGATCCCGCGCGCGCACCTTGCCCAGATCAGAGAACCAAAATCCGCCCTTGCCATCGAACATCAGATCATTCGGGCCGCGCAAAGGCCGCCCATCGCAAACACGGATCAGCGCTTCAACCTTGCCGGTCGCGGCATCAATCTTTTCAATCCGCCCGCCAGCATAATCCGGCGATTGACCGCTCGGGCGCAAAATCCCGGGCTCCTCATGCCAGGTGAAGCCACCATTATTGCAGACGTAAAAACTGCCATTCGGCCCGAGTGCCAAGCCATTCGGCGCGCCTTCCACAGTTGCAATCGTGGTTTTCGTGCCATTGGGCGCCACTTTCGTGATGCGCCGCGCTTCAATTTCGACCAGCGCCACGGACCCATCGGGCATGGCGACAGGGCCTTCGGGGAAGCGCAGCCCCTCGGCCAGGATTTTGAGGTCGGGTGTGGCGACATGAACGGCCATGGTTTCCTCCTGCATTGATTGCCGTGATCATGGCCCTGTTTTGCCCCGCTGCGAAGCCTTGACGCGGCGGGGCTTAGGATGAAGCCTTCACCCCATGAAAACCGCCCCTGATCCCGTCACGCTCTCGGTCCTCGATAACCGCTTCCGCGCCATTGTGGAGGAAATGGGGGAGGCGATGCT
>JAPLOJ010000320.1 GCA_026400795.1 Alphaproteobacteria bacterium | reverse complement strand
TCGCCGCTGGCGAGATTGTGCTGAACAACACTGACAGCACTGCCATCCCGGATGCTGAAGCGAAGGCCACCGCCGGCGATATGCTCACCGCGCAGAAGCTTCGCGACCTGCGCGCGGCACGTGATGAGCTTGATCGGCGCATTCATGATCTGCGTCTGACGCGGCAAGTGGCGATGCAGGCCCTGCCTTCCATCCGGCTCATTCAGGAAAATGACAAGGCGCTGGCGGCGAAGATTCAATCCGTGGTGGCTAATACCGTGCCGCTTTGGCGCCAGCAGCTTGCCCAGGCACTGGCCATTCAGCGCATGCGCGATGCAGGGCAGACGCTGAAGCAGGCCAATGACCTGACCAATGAATTGCTGACCGCCAATGCCGAGCGGCTACGCCAGGGCAACGCCGAAGCGCGGACAGAAATTGAACGCGGCGTGTTTGATCTGGCCGCGGTGAAGCAGGCCAATCAGCTGCTGGTCGCGACGATTGAAGACAGCCTCAATATCGCTGAACGCGCCCGCGCCCAGCGCGCCGATGCGGCGGTGGAATTGGACAAGGCGGAGGCCGAGATCAGGCGCGCCCTGATGGCGGCAAAGGCCATACCGCCTGCGCCAAGAACCTGAACAAAAAAATACTGGGAGAAGCTTTACATGATCAGCAAACGCGCCATTCTGGCAGGCGTGCCGGCCTTGCTTGCGGCACCGCACATCGCTCGCGCCCAGGGCACTTGGCCCACCGGGCCCATCCGCATCGTGGTACCCTTTCCGCCGGGTGGTTCGACGGATGCCTTGGGCCGGCTGCTGCAACCGTATTTGCAAAGCGAACTTGGCGTGCCGATCATTGTTGAGAATCGTAGTGGCGCTTCAGGGTCCCTCGGCACCGCGCAGGTCGCGCGCGCGGCACCCGATGGCAATACCTGGCTGATCGTGTTCGACACGCATGCGGTCAATCCAGCGCTCATCCCAAATATGGGCTTTGATACGGAGAAGGATCTCACTTCACTCCTGCTGTTTGGCACTGCGCCCATGGTGCTGACGGCGCATCGCACGCGCCCCTATCGCAGTTTTGCCGAAGTGGTGGCGGCGGCCAAGGCGCGGCCTGATACAGTAACTTACGGCACCATTGGCAATGGCAGCCTGGCGCATCTGACCATGGAGCTTATCCAGCGCGCCGGTGGCTTCAAGCTTGTGCATGTGCCCTATCGCGGTGGTGGACCGCTCGCAGTGGCCGCTGCGTCTGGTGAGGTGGATTTGCCCGTCGCCACCCGCCCCGCGCTTGGTGTGCATATTGATGCCGGCACGCTTGTGCCACTCGCGCAGACCAGCGCCACGCGCAGCGCCAATATTCCGGATGTGCCAAGCATGACGGAACTCGGCATCACTGGCATTGATTCGCGCGCGTTTTGGGGTTTCCTGGGTCCCGCGCGCCTGCCGGATGCGATCAAGGCACGCATGGAAGCCGCCATTCGTAAAGCCTTGGATGTGCCAGAACTGCGGCAACGCATCCTGGGCCTTGGCATAGACCTAAACCCTCAGGGCGAGGCGGCTTTCATGCAATTCCTGTCTGCGCAGATCGCAACCTGGGGCAGGGTCGTGCGGGAGAATAATATCCGCCCGGATTGAACCCTGCCCGTATTCGCGGCGGCGGCGTATTAACGCCGCCGAAACAGCCCGCCTGGATCGCCCAGCGGGTTGCGCGGGTCCACATCATTATCGCGGTAGCCGCTGCCAGCGCCACCCCTGCCGCTGCCACCAAGCGCGGCGGGCTTGGTCGGCAAATCATCACCCGGCGGCAGAACCTTGCCACCTTTTC
>JAPLOJ010000212.1 GCA_026400795.1 Alphaproteobacteria bacterium | reverse complement strand
CGCTTCTTGAATATCAGAATGCGGTCGCCGCGATTCTGTTCCACCACGGTCGCCGTCACGCTGGCGCCAGGCACGGTCGGCGCGCCGATGGAAAGCCCCGCTTCGGTCGCGATGGCGAGCACATCATGCAGCGTCACCGTCGCACCCGGTTCGGCATCAAGCCGTTCAACGGTGAGCACGGCGTCTGGCGTGACGCGATATTGTTTCCCGCCGGTGCGGATTACTGCATAGGTCATGGGGATGCCCCGAAACTCTTTCAAAAGCGTGACTGGCCGGCTTTTACCGATGGCAAAGACCGCCCGCCCCGGGCGCGGAGCGCCGGGCCGGAAGAGGCGGGCATCTAGACGGGCGGGCCCCCGACGTCAACGCTAGCGATTGCGTCCGGGCGCGGAGGCAATTATAGGGGCAAAGTCGTTCGAGGGGAGGCCCGCTTCCCCATCACGCTGGAGAGGTGCCGGAGCGGTCGAACGGGTCGGTCTCGAAAACCGAAGTACGGGCAACTGTACCGTGGGTTCGAATCCCACCCTCTCCGATTCTAGCAAGTCCGCAGCAATGTTTTGCTATCCATTAGGTCATGAATTCACAAGGAAAATCCCCGATCCTTGTCTCATTCTGATGCTTAACGATATGCCCCAAGCCAGGAATTACCCGGGGTGATCGCGTAGGTGCCGGCGGGGCGGATGGCTTTAGGTTGCGGTAGGCGTAATTCCCCTCCCCCATAACCCCAAAGCCTAACCCGCAACGGCGCTTGCCCTTACCCCCGCTGCAAACCGGAAAGGGCAAAGGCGTCGCACGGAGAATTTGCAGGCCTACGCCTTCCCGGAAATCGGGCAGAAGCCGGCGGCGGCACTATCTGCATCGTCACCCCCTTCGGCTATCGCCGGTCCAGTATCGCAGCCACGAATTTGTGCGACAGTAGGGTGCGGCGGCGCATACCCGTCGGCAGATCCCTATCCTGATCCCATCGGCGCTGAAGGGGGACACGGCATAGATCGCCTTGGTTCCAAGTTATTCTGGCCTGCCAGGCGGTTTCTTAGGCTTCCTCACCGATCAGGTTTGCCTGGAAAAACGCCTCCAATTCCTGCAGCGCCAGACCTGTTTCGGCAATCACCCGGCGCAATCCTGCGCCATGTTCGGCAGTGAAAACAGCGCTATCCCTGGGGTGCGATTTCTGAAATGCGCCCAGCTGCGCACAAAGCGTGACCGCGCCAAGCGTTCGCGCTGCACCAAGCAGGCGATGTATGTCCTGCGCTATGGCGTCAGCGCGAGGATACTCCTGTGCCAATTCTGATTCGAAATGATCACGGATAGTCTGCATTTCAACCATGAATTCACGGATAACCCCGGCAGCGGCACCCTTCAATTCACTCTTGAGCAGATCAAGGACGGGCCTGTCCAAAATTGTCTGATTCTCTTGTGGCGTTCCGGTCCTTTCCTGGCCAAGTTCGTTCTCCGGCCGCGCGGTTTCGAGCCCTGCGAGCGTAGTGCTGAGTGATTCGCGGCTCAAAGGCTTGCCGATATGGCCATTCATCCCGGCCTCGTGCGCCGCGGCAATCTGCTCAGGCATTACGGAAGCGGTCAGTGCAAAAATCGGTATCTGCCCAAGGGGTGCAGGCATGGCGCGTATGGCGCGCGCCGCGGCAAAGCCATCCATCTGCGGCATCTGCAAATCCATCAGGACAAGATCGAAATGATCCGCCGGTAGCCTTTCAAGTGCCTCACTGCCGCTGGCTGCAAAACTGACCGCATGGCCCATATTCGCCAATAGGGCCCCTGCCACATCTCGATTGACCTTAACGTCATCCACAACAAGTATGCGAAGCTCCCGAAAATTGGTTGGCCTTGGTGGATCGCGCTTTGGTTCTTCGCGCACGACCTCCTGCACTTCCGCGAGCACGAGGGGGATTTCGATCCAGAATGTGGAACCGGCACCAGGGTTGCTTTGGCAGCCGATTTCGCCATCCATCTGCTTGACCAATCGCGAAGTGATGGCAAGCCCAAGCCCTGTGCCAAGCGCTTCGCTTTGTGTCATGGACGAAATTTGTACGAAATCCTCGAATATCAGGCGCTGGTCTTCTGGTGAAATGCCAGGGCCGGTGTCGCGCACTTGAATGCGCAGCCTGTCCCGCTTCTTCTGCTTGGCAAGGAAATAGATGCTGCCACCAGACGGGGTGAATTTCACTGCGTTGGAGAGCAGGTTGAGGATCACTTGGCGCAGCCGTGTTGGATCGCCCATCACCGCCTTGGGCAATCGCTGGTCCACATGCAGCGTAAATTCCAATCGCTTGCGTGTGACATCGGGCGCCATCAGCACGGCACAGCTTTGGATTACATCCTGCACCAGGAAGGCGCGCGTGGCGAATTCCATACGTCCGGATTCGATTTTTGAGAGATCAAGCAGGCCATTGACCAATTCCAGCAAATGCTTCCCCGCGTTATGGAGATTGCGGATTTTGTCATGCTGGTCGTTATCCAGGCGCCCATCTTCCAGCAGCAATTCGGAAAAGCCCAGGATACTGTTCAACGGCGTACGCAATTCATGTGACATACGCGCGAGGAATTGGCTTTTTGCCTCACCTGCGGCGCGCGCCGTGTCCCTGGCTGTTGCCAAATCCTGCATGGCGCGCTTGAGCAGCGTGATATCGGTGCGGATGCCGACCACGCCCCCATCCGGCGTAAGGCGTTCCGTGATCAGCACCCAGCGCCCATCGGGCAAAAGCCGCTCCATGGGTGGATGGTTGCCGCGGTGAAACGCCTTGCTGTCGGAGACGAATTTCTCGATATCGCCCTGCGCCTGCGGATATTGTCCACGCAGCGCACCTTCGCGCATGATGTCATCGAATAGCGCCCCTGGTACAATGAAGGGCGCGCTGATTTTGTAGAAATCCTTGTAACGGCTGTTGCAGGCGATCAGCCGATCATCCGGATCGAACATCACAAAGCCGTCCGACATGGATTCAAGAGCGTTTTCAAGCGTGCGTCGCGCGGTAGCGCGTTCATCTTCCACGCGTTCCCTTTGCCGCAGTCCCACCATAAGGGCGCCTGCCACAAGTAGTATCATCAAGCCGAGCGCACCCGAGACCAGAAATGCCCGGCTGCGATCCGCATACCAGCCGCTCAAGGCGGTATCCACCTCAAGCGTTACCGCAACTGTCAAGGCGGGATAGAGTGTCGGGCGCACTGCGGCGAAGACCATTTCCGACGAGAAGCGACTTCTGATCTGTTCCGCTATTGCTATCCCACGAAGCGAAGCGGCTGAGGGGACAAGTTTCTGCCCGATCCGGGTTTCATCATGCGGGACAGAGGCGAGTAAGGTCCCGTCGTCCCGTTCAAGCGTTACCCTGAGCCCCAGGCTTTCACCGGCACCGGAAAGGATGCTTTGCACAACGGGCACCGGCACTTCAGCGACGGCCATCACCGGACCCAGGGTCGGCAAAACGATATTGCGGGCAAAGAAAAGCGTCCATTCGCCGGTATTGGCATTCAGCACCGGCCCGCCAATCAAAACACTACCTCCACGTGCGGCGACTTCCGCGAAGGAGGAAGCGCTTGGCAATGACAACCGCCGACGGCGTGATACGGGCAAGGCAGTCGCAACCGGCAGCCCGTCCGCGTCAATTATCAATATGTCCCGATAGGTGAAGTTTTGATTGTTCAATTCGCGCAGTACACGATTGACCTGGGATATTTCCAAGCGACCGTCACGCTGAAACGGCGCCAGCACCGCAGGCAAGCCTGCCAGCATGGCATCAACCTGAACAAAGGAACGGTTGATCGCCGCTTCGGTCGCACGCCCGATCTTGTTCAAGGAATCATTGGCTGCGGCGATTTGCGCTTCCTTGGCGCGGTTCACCATCAATGTGGTCGCCACAATTTG
>JAPLOJ010000440.1 GCA_026400795.1 Alphaproteobacteria bacterium | reverse complement strand
TTTGCCCCGCTGCGAAGCCTTGACGCGGCGGGGCTTAGGATGAAGCCTTCACCCCATGAAAACCGCCCCTGATCCCGTCACGCTCTCGGTCCTCGATAACCGCTTCCGCGCCATTGTGGAGGAAATGGGGGAGGCGATGCTTCGCACCGCCTATTCGCAAATCCTGAACTCGTCACGCGATTTTTCCATCGCACTTTGTGATGCCGAAGCGCGGCTGGTGGCGCAGGCGGACCACATCCCGGTCCATGTCGGCGCCATGCCCTTTGCCGTGCAGGCGGTGCGCGATGCCTTTGGCGATAGCGTCAAGGAAGGCGATATTTATCTGCTGAATGACCCCTATCATGGCGGGTCGCATTTGCCGGACCTCACAGCCATTGTGCCGGTCTTTGCTGAAGGGCGCATCGTGTTCTGGTCGGTGGTGCGCGCGCATCACACGGATATCGGCGGCGCCACGCATGGCGGCTATAATCCGGGTGCGACGGAGATTTGGCAGGAAGGGTTGCGCGTGCCGCCCATTCTGCTCGGCCAGGGGCGCCTGCCGCGCGAAGACCTGGTCCGCATGATCATCACCAATACGCGTCTTGCGCGCGATGTGCGCGGCGATCTGATGGCCATGATCGGCGCCGCGCATCTTGGTGAAAAGCGCCTGCTGTCAGTGCTGGCGCGTTATGGCGCTGATACTACCGTGGCGGCGGTGGATGCGATTCTGGCGCTGGCGGAAGCACACACGCGGCGCATCATTTCCACCTGGGCCGATGGCACCTGGCTTGGTGAGGCATTTCTGGATGATGATGGCTTTGGCGGCAATGATATCGCCATTCGCGCGCGCGTCACGAAACAGGGCGATCATCTGACCGTGGACCTGACGGAAAGCGCGCCGCAAACGCCAGGCTTCGTCAATTCATCCTATCCCAATATGGCGAGTGCGGTGCGCATGGCGCTTGCCTTCCTGCTGGATCCGGAAGTGGCGAAGAATGATGGCTGCTTCCGGCCACTGACGATCAAGGCGCGCGAAGGCACGGTGGTTTGGGCCGCTGAAGGCGCGCCTGTGACCATGTGCACATCGCATTGTTCGAATGAGATTGTGGAGGCGGTGGTGAAGGCGTTGGCGAATGCCTGCCCGGATCGCGCCATGGGCGGCTGGGGCCGGCGCTTTCGCGTGGCGATTAAGGGGCGCGATCCGCGCCGGCCAGGGCGCTTTTTTGTTTGGCACATGTTCCATGCGCGGCCAGGTGGCGGCGGTTCCTCGGGCGGTGATGGCTGGTCCACCGCAGGCGAATGGCATTCCGCCGGTGGTTTGAAATTCGGCAGTTTGGAAATGGCGGAAGCGCGTTTCCCGCTGTATTTCGCGCGTCATGAATTCCGCCCTGGTAGCGCGGGTGATGGCACGTATCGCGGCGGGCTTGGCGGAGATTTGCTGCTGAAGCTGGAAACTGATGGTCCATCAGTGGCGAATACCGCCGGTGATGGGGTGCGCTATGGCGCGGCGGGAATGCTGGGTGGCAAGGATGGCTTGCCACATCATTATCGGCTGGAACGGGCCGATGGCACATCGCGTGATTTGCGCACCAAGGAAGTCGGCATTCCCTTGGCACCCGGGGATCAATTGCATGTGCTCTCGGGCGGAGGCGGCGGTTGGGGGCCGCCTGAAAAACGTGATCCTGCCGCGCGCGCGGTCGCGCACCCAGTGTTGCAGCATGAAGGTGGGCGAGGCGGCGTCGCAGATGGTGCCGCAGTGGGCGCCGCCGTCGGAGAGCGAGTTGATCGTATCGTTGCGCGTTTGCAACTGTTGCAGG